>JAKSBG010000317.1 GCA_022361255.1 Verrucomicrobiales bacterium | reverse complement strand
TTTCTCTTTCTTCACCTGTTGGCTGCGATTGTGTGTGATGGCCAGGCCGGTACTGGCGCCGACAACGGCCCCCACAAGTATATCTGTGAGATAGTGTTTGTCACCGGCCGAGCGAAGATATCCGGTAAAGGCGGCGATGTACTTTCCGGGGAGAGTCAGCGACCCGTCCATCCCGCCTGTATACGAGAAATTACTACCCTCTCCGACCGCATCCAGGGAAAACGCGGGCTCCGTTTTCGCCGCTGCCTTGTGATAGTCGAACCGCGTCTCGTTTTTCCACAGAGCGACCAGCGCGATAATCACAAGAGCGGGACCAATAATCAGGCCGCCCGCCTCATTTTTCTTTTTTCTGGAAGCCATCGCGAGAAGAGTTACCCCTTTGATGTATCGAATTCCGGTCTCTTATCGAATGAGAAAAACAGGGCAATTTTGTAAGACATCCCTTCCCCTGCCCTACCGGTCCGCAAGTTGTGCCTCCAGAAACTCTGCCACAGTTTTTCCGAGAAAAGCATTTCCCTCGCCACTGAAGTGACAGTCACCGGGATTCTGCAGTTCTTTCAACCTCGGTGAAATCGCACCAAAAAGATCATCGGTCGCGATGCCGTGTTTTTTCATTACCTCTGCGGCAGCGGCATTTCTCTCAACAACCGATTGGGAACTCCACTTCCCGGGCACATCCGGAAGCGGAGTGGTGTTCGCCCACAACAGGGTTGCCCCCGTTTCTTTCATTCTCGCAATGAGAGTTTCGAGACGCTCAGTGTATTCCGGGATCGGAGTCTTGCGGTCATGAATCCCAAAATTGAAATGGATAAAGTCCCATTTCCCGTCGCCGAGCCAGACATCCAGCTTCGAGACACCGGTTTTCGTCGGTCCGCAATTGGCAGGCGCCCGGTGGACATTGGCCTTTCCCGCGAGCTGTTTGCGAACCGTCTGCGTGTAGGCCCGCGATACCGAATCGCCGATCAGGAGAATACGTGGCAGAGCGGGATCATCTTCCACAAAATCCCAGGCATTCGATTGTCCTGCGACCTTCTGTCGCTTGTGGATCGGCAGGTAGAAATTTCCCAACTCTGACTGCAGAACTTCCTCCCACGCCTGACGGGCAGGGCTCAGAGTCTCGACCCAGGCCCTGTATTTTCTGTCTGTCTCGGCCTCGGCCTTTGCTTTTTCAGCTTCTGCTTCCGCCGCGTTGGTAGGTTCGCCTTTCACCCGGGCATGCAGCGGGGACGCGGAAAACAGGGAAACGAAGAGGAGCAGGAAAATTGATAATCTTGTCATAACTAAAAGGGCAAACCACCCACCTGGAAATTTCTCTGCGCACTCTAACGAAGCAATACGCAATTCCAAGTCCGGCAAAATAGCCGATTCCCGACCCACCTTTCAGATGACGGGGAGAGCAGGCGGCGGAAACTTTCCCCGATGAAAACTCCCACTATTTTACTTTGTGCACTGTCCCCGTTCCTCCTTCTATCCGCTTCTGCGGAGGAAAATGGCGAAGTGATCCCGCTCTGGAAAGAAGGGGCTCCCGGGTTCGAAGACCGTAAAGACGAAGCGGAAGTCGAAGAAAACGGCAGCGTCACCAATGTGCACTACCCGACGCTGACGGCATTTCGTCCGCCGGAAGACAAAGCAAACGGAGTCGCCATTGTCATTGCACCGGGCGGCGGCCTTCGCAAACTGGGCATGAACGGCGGCGGGTACGAGCCGGCAAAACTTCTCGCTTCCCACGGCTACACCACCTTCGTTCTGAAATACCGGCTCTCCCGTGAACCGGATGTTCCCTACAAATTTGAAGAACACGTCCTGCAGGACGGACAGCGGGCAATCCGGATGGTGCGGCACCTGGCGGAAAAATTCAAAATCAATCCCGACAAAGTGGGCATGTTAGGTTTTTCCGCCGGAGGCGAAGTGGTGTCGATCACCTGTTACAAACCGGGAGCCGGAAATCCCGACGCTGCCGATCCGGTGGACCGGCTGAACGCAAAACCAAATTATCAGATGCTCGTCTATCCCGGACCGGTCGGGATTCCCTCCCGCCTGCCGGACGATACCCCGCCAGCTTTTATGCTCATTGCTGCGGATGACAACCACACCAGCGTGCTTCTGAATCTGATGCATCGCTTCCGCGAAATCGGGGTCGACTACGAAACACACATCTATGCCCGCGGCGGCCACGGTTTCGGAATGGGCAACCGCTCGAAACGGCAGAGCATTCAGAAGTGGCCCGAGCGGTTGCTCGACTGGCTCCACGACGAAGTCGTAAACGAGATTCCGAAATAGGAGCGATCCGCTCCACGACCTGACAGGGTGGAGTCACCGGTTCAACAGGGTCAGGTCACTGATCAGACCCTGTTCAGTTACGAAGCGCAACCCGGCCCTCACGATTGCGCAATTTGCAGAACTGCCTGCAACGCCCCATCCTCCCTCCCAATGCCGCGCTTCCTCCATTTGCTGTTTCTGCTGACAGGATTACTCCTCTCTGCAAATTCGAATGCTTCGGACTTTCCGGAACGGGCACGTCCGTTTCTGGAAACCCATTGCCTGTCCTGTCACGGCGGAGAGAAAACGAAGGGAGACGTCGATTTTTCCACGATCCGGACCATGACTGACGCGGCAGCTGACCCCGATCTCTGGGAAGCCGTTTCTATTTTGGTCGAAGACGGCGAGATGCCTCCGGAAGACGAACCGCAACCAACGGAAGAGGAAAGAGCGGATTTTCTCAGTTGGATCGAGGATGAGTTTTTCGGAGAAGTGGAATCTCTGCCCGGGGTCTTTCGCCCCCGCCGTTTGTCCGGCCCGGAGTACCGCAACACATTGCGGAGCCTCTTCGGGTTCGACCTCGAAGTAAACATTGCCGAGGCGGAACAAACCGTCACCGAGCGGTCGCTTGTTCTCAAACTTCTGCCAACTGATCCGCCGGGGGCAAGCGGATTTGTGAATGACACCCGCAGCGCGCGGCTCTCCACCAACCTGTGGGATCAATATTCCTATCTATCCGACCGGGCGTTGGACCGCTTCCTTGCGGAATCGAATATCAAAACCCTGACAGATGCCGAAAGCATTGTCAGGGATTTTGTCCCGCGCGCACTTCGGCGAGAGGTTTCCCATGAAAAGGTCGGAGAAATCCTCAATAATCTCGATGATCATTCCGAAACAACCCTCGCAGAATCACTGCAGGCGGAGTTCAAGGCTCTCCTCATGTCCCCCGCCTTTCTCTACCGGGGCTTTCTCATGGAATCGAGCCCCGGAAGCGGTCGTCAAAAAATCGACGACTTCGAGCTGGCGGAGCGCCTTTCGTATTTTCTCTGGGAGGACATGCCGGACGATGAGTTGTTCGATCTCGCGAAGAATGGCGCCCTGCATGACCCGAAGACAATCGCGGCGCAAGTCGAACGAATGCTCGCCACCGGAAAATCGCGAACCCTCGCAACGAGTTTCGGCTACCAGTGGCTGCTTCTCGATCAAATTCATCACGAGCGAAACGATCCCCCTTATCTCCACGCGCTGCGGACACAGCCCATTGAATTCCTCCACTACCTCTTCACCGGAAACCGCCCCGTAATCGAGCTGATCGATTCGGATGTCACCTTCATCAATTCCCTTATCGCGAACTACTACGAAGGCGATCGCAGGCAACTGGAGAAATTCATCAAGCCGAAAGGAATCGAGCGCATGGCAATGCCTCTGCAACAAGTCTCTCTCAACGAGTCCCGGGGGGATCGCGGAGCGGGGATTCTGACCATGCCCGGTGTGCTCGGAATGAACGAAGGTCCCATACTCCGGGGAACGTGGATGCTTCGTCAAATTCTCGGGGAGCACCTCGGCGAACCTCCCCCGGATGTTCCACCCATTCAGGCGGCGGCGAAGGGAAAGGAACTCAGCTTTCGGGAAAAATTTGAAGCACATCGTGCCGACAAGTCCTGCGCAGTCTGCCACGACAAGATTGATCCGCTCGGTTTTGCAATGGAAGGCTATGACAAATACGGCGGCGTTATCGGGAAGAACCAATCCCGGTCAAAGAAACAACCGGAAAATCCGGAAAGCATCGACACGAGCGGCCAGTTACCGGGCGGTGAGTCGTTCTCCAATTTTGAAGAATTGCACCAGCTTCTTCTCACGACACAACGGGAAAAAATCGTCCGCAACGCTGTGGAGCAGTTGCTCGCCTACGCACTCTGCCGAAAGCTGGAAAGAAACGACAGGCCGACTGTCGACGCTTTGACTTCACAGATTCTGGAAACCAACGGCACCTGGAGTGACCTGATCTGCGGTATTGCGACGAGCGTCCCTTTCACCGAGTATAGAAACCCGCCATCAAATCAGGAATGAGCCGACACTGGAATATCGACCGACGCCACTTTCTCCGGGGAGCTGCTGGAGCGCTCGTTCCCCTGCCGTTTCTCAATCTGATGGAGAACGCAGTGGCGAAGAATCTTGCCGGTGAGTCCGAACCCCCGCTACGGTTCATGACGTTGTTCAAGCCGAACGGCGTGCACCCCCCTTCCTGGAACATCAACGGAGGGTCGGAGTTCGATTTCCGGATGTCGCCGCTGATGGCCCCTTTTGCGAAGCATCGTGACGATCTTCTGATTCTCGACAACATGGGAGACTTTGGGTTTTCCTCCCACACAAACTCGGCCCGCCGTTTTCTTGCCGGCCGTTGTGACAACACAAAAACCGCGACCGTTGATCAATTTATCGCAGACAAGATCGGCGGGAATACACCGACACGCTCTCTGGAACTCACCACTGAGGGACTCTTCACCAATCAGATAGGATGCAGCTACATTTCCTTTGACCAAAAAGGCGCCCCGCTCCCTCGCGAAAGCGATCCGCAACTGATCTTTGATCGCCTCTTTCGCAATCCCATGAGTGATCCGCAGCAGCGGAAAAAGATGTCGAGCCTGCTCGATCGGGTTTCCGACGATGCCAAATCACTCAAGCGAAAAACCGGGCGCGAAGACAGCGAGACACTCGATGAATACTTCACCGTTTTACGGGAAACGGAAAAGCGCCTTGAAACGATGGGAGCAAATGCTGGCGGAACGAGTGACTTCTCCCGACTGAAGCGTCCCGCACCCGCTGCCAACCTGAACGATCAGGTCGAAACGATGCTCGATCTCATTGCGCTGGCAATGTGGACCGACCAGACCCGTTGCATTTCCTACATGCTCGGAAACAGTAATTCGCGGATGGTCTTCGATTTCCTCGGAGTGAAGGAACAACACCACTATCTCTCCCATTTCTTCCGCAATTTCAGTCGCCACAACATCGATGGGCTCTTGAAGATCAGCCTCTGGCACATGGAGAAATTCGACTATCTCCTCACCCGACTGAAATCCTACAAAGACCACAACGGCAGCCTGCTCGATCACTCCATCGTACTCTTCGGGTCGGGAATGGGGCATTCCGACAACCACACCGCCCAGCGCATTCCCATTATTCTCGCCGGCAAAGGCGGTGGCAGACTCAAGACCGGGCGCTATCTCCGGTATTCGCAGAATCAGGACCTCAGTCGTCTTCACCTCGCCCTGATGCAACAGTTCGGCGTCGAGAAATCCGAATACGGCGGGGCGACCGAGCCGCTACCCGGTCTCGACGGCAGTTCATTTGATGAATACCGCGAACGACCCTTCCGCAGCTGGACAAAAGTCGAAGGCAACAAGCTCACCGTGCAGGGAAGACTCCGGATGTCTGACAATCTCGATGAGGCTAAAGTTTTCTACCTGGATGTCGCCGGGGAGAAACCCGTGCGCGTCGAGATCGAATTTCGCGATTTCCACGACTTCAATTTCCCCTACCACGTCGGCACGCCGATTCAGCTGTCTGGTACAGTTTCCGTCAAAAACGGAATGCCTGTCCTCACAAAAATCAGCGATCTGAAATCTGTCTTCGGAAACAGCAAGCCGGGCACACGGAACGGATAACCGTTTCGACAGATCTTCGCGATGCACCTTTCCCTCATCCAGATGCATGTGGAGCCGGGGGACCCGGATCGCAACCTCGAGTCCGCCTGCCGGCATATCACCACTGCAGCCCGCGAGGGAACCGACATCGTTCTTCTCCCCGAAGCCCTCGACTACGGCTGGATGGATGAATCCGCCCGCGACAAACCGGAGGGGATGAATACTGATCCGCTCC
Source organism: Verrucomicrobiales bacterium (assembly GCA_022361255.1). Lineage (GTDB taxonomy): Bacteria > Verrucomicrobiota > Verrucomicrobiia > Verrucomicrobiales > DEV007 > Arctic95D-9. Next base: position 5,732 of record JAKSBG010000317.1, on the reverse strand, counting down.
GCGAAGCGGCCCGCCAACACAAGGTCTACGTCTGCGCGGGTCTGATGGAACGATCCGCAGAGAATCTCTACAACTCGGCAGTTCTCATTTCACCAAAGGGAGAAATTCTTCTCACCCATCGAAAGATCAACGAGTTGGAAATCGCCCGTTCCCTCTACCGCTGCGGCACAATGCCCCTTCCCCCGGTTGATACGCCTTTCGGAAAAATCGGACTCCACATTTGTGCTGACGCCTTTGCAGAAAACCAGTGGATCAGCCGCGAGATGGCAGAGCAGGGAGCAGATCTCATTCTTTCCCCCTGCGCGTGGGCAGTCCCACCTGAATTCAATCCCGACAACGCTACCTACGGTGCTGTCTGGCGGGAAAACTACCTTCCTGTTGCCACAGATTTCGGGTGCTGGATCGCCGGTTGCAGCAGTGTGGGACCGATCAGATCCGGCCCGTGGCAGGGATACAGGTGCATCGGGAATTCGATGGTTGTGAACGGAAAAGGAAAGGAAGTCGTAACAGGACCATTCGCGAAGGAGGCCATTCTCACGGTCGATTTTTCTTGATCAGACGGGCGACCTGCCGGATTCAATGAGCATGAAGCAACTCCGGGCAATCTTTCTCTTTCTGACCGTTTTCACCTTCACGGCTTTTTCCGCCGACCGGCCTAACATTGTCGTTATCCTTTGTGATGATCTCGGGTGGGGTGATATCGAGAATCACGGGCATCCTCACATTAAGACCCCGCGCCTCATGCAGATGGCGGAAGAGGGTATTCAGTTCAGCAGCTTCTACTCGGCTGCACCGGTCTGTTCTCCATCACGCGTCGGTTTACTTACGGGTCGAAGCCCAAATCGTGCAGGCGTCTTCGACTGGATCCCCGGGGCTGACCCGGACAAACCGGTGCGTTCTTCTCGCCAGAATGTCCACCTTCGGAAGGAGGAATTCACGATCGCAAAAATGCTGCAGGAGGCAGGCTACGCCACCTGCCTTTCCGGCAAGTGGCACTGCAACGCAATGTTCAATTCTGAAGAGCAGGCGCAACCCGACGACAACGGATTCGATCACTGGTTCGCAACGCAGAACAATGCTTCTCCCTCTCATGAAAACCCGAAAAATTTCGTCCGGAACGGGATTCCCGTGGGCGAGATCAAAGGCTTCAGTGCCCCCATTGTTGCCGAAGAGGCAATGAACTGGTTGAGCCTCCACCATGTTTCCAAACCGGAGCAGCCATTCTTTCTCTACGTCGCCTATCACGAGCCGCATGAACCTGTCGCTTCCCCTCCACAAATGGTAAAACGCTACGAAGAGGGCGCAGCCCGAAACCACGATGAAGCCCAGTATTTCGCTAATGTGGAAAACCTCGATGCCGCGACGGGGAGATTGATCGATCATATTGACCGACTCGGCTACGGGGAGGACACGCTCATCATCTTCACTTCCGACAACGGCCCCGAAACGCTTGACCGGTACAAACGCGCCAACCGCAGTTACGGAGTATCCGGTCCGCTGCGCGGCATGAAACTTCACACTCACGAGGCCGGCTTCCGCGTTGCGGGAATCATGCGTTGGCCGGCCCGGATCAAGCCGGGACAGAAAAATGATACGCCGGTAAGCTCGCTCGATTTTCTTCCGACCTTCTCGGAAATCTCCGGAGCGAAAATCCCCGCAGGTCTGGAACTCGATGGAACCAGTTTTCTCTCCGCTCTTGATGGCGGTGAAGTGGAACGGGAGAAACCACTGCTTTGGGCCTACTACAACAGTTTTAACGGGGAATCCCACGTCCCCACCGTCGCCATGCGCGATGGTGATAGCAAAGTGCGTGCCGTGCTTGCGGATCTGAAAAGCACCAGCCAGATCGATGCTGCGAATTTGGAAACCGTCAAAGCAGCGAAGTTGACGGATTTTGAAATCTTCGATCTCTCAAAGGATCTCCAGGAACAGAATCCTTTACCGGTCGAGGGCAGTCCACTTCCCGGCAAAATGCAGAAACTCTACGAAGAACTCCTGTCAGACTCGCACGTCTGGCCGGCGGTGGAGAAAAACTAGAATCAGGTTCTACGCTTTCCTACCGGAGTCGGTTCACGGTATAGCAGATCAGTCCGGTGCGCAGGGATTTCCCCTCTTTGCTTTTTTGCGAAGCAATCGTGAGGGCGTAGACCCAGCCGCCACCTTCCAGCTTCGGAATCGTCAGATCGATGGAATGCGCGTCGACCCGCTTCACCTCTGCAATTTCGATTTCGCTTTCATCATGCTTGGGACTGCCATACTCCCCGGTGTCTTTGTAGCGATGGCGGGTCATCTGAAATCCAGACTTTTCGAGATCTGCTCCCGGCTCTGAAGTAAACGTCAGGCGAAATCCGTTTTTCGTCAGGCTCATTGTTTTCACATCGAAGGGAGTCTCGCCGGTGTAGTCGATCCGTTGCAAACCTTCCGCAATCTGCCCCCAGCCCCGGGATGTCTGACCGACGTATAATGTCTTTTTGTCAGGACTGAAAAGGAGCCGGTTGTTACCAAGCTGCAACCCGCCCTCGTTGTAGAATTGGGCACAGGCTCCCTGATACACACCGTTCACTTCTTCAATCATGATCCGGGTGATTCTTTTTCCGTTGTTGTCAGGCAACAGCATCTGTCCCCCAAAAGGTCCGAAGACTTCCCCATCCGGAATTTCGACCGGTTCTGCAGCGGAGCGATTCATCTCATCATGGGGGAGAAGAACGGCGGCAGGAGTCCGCAGTGCATCGATTTCCTCAAGAGGAAGATCGAGCGGATCGACACTTTTGTCCCACTCCGGATCCCATACCAGGCTGCTGACATGCCCGTAAAAGTTCCCGCGCTCGACGTGATACAGAGGTGTTGTCCCTTTCCAGTCACCCTGATTGTCTCCCGCCCAGAGTCGACCCCTGCTATCAAGCAAAATCCCGTTGTGCATGCGAAAGCCGCTTGCCCACGGAGTTGTTTTGCCTGCCGCGTCGACATGCAGGATCCAACCTTTCCAGGATGCCGCCGAGAAATTCCTCCCTCTGCGACCGACCTTGGAATATTCCCCGCGCACATTGTAGAAAACAGGTCCGTTGTGAGAAGCCGTTCCCACCGCGACGAACCATCCACCCTTCCCATCGGGCACGATGTGGTTCGTCTCGTGGTAGTTGCCGCTCATCCCCCACGAGGATGCGACGGGGGTGTATTGATCAGCCCTGCCGTCTCCGTCGGTATCTTTGATTCTTGTCAGTTCGGGCATTTGACTGACAATGATTTCCTCATCACTGATCACCTCAATCCCGCAGGCGTTGTGGAGACCGCTGGCAAAAAGCTTCCAGTCAAACTTCGACGGGTCACCAGTGGGTTCTGCAACGAGCACATCACTTCGCCGCAGCGCCACGAAGATTTTCCCGGAGGGGGAGAAACCCAATGCCCCGACCTCGGGCGGAACCCCTTCGGGGAACGGAATCGTTTCGAGCTCGTAGGAATCAGCACGGGCAATTCCCGTCACCAGCAGGGGAAGCAGAATCAGAATGGAGAGAAGCTTTTTCATTCGTTGCCGAGAGTTTGAATAAATTGAATGAGCGATTGAATCTGATTTTTCTCGAGCGGATACGGCGGCATGTATCCGGGCGGGAATCCCTCAACCACTTTCGCCATCGGGTTGGTGATCGACTCCACGAGATAGGAATCGTCCGCTTTTACTTTCCGGTCGGAACCGGTGATGGGGCGCTCCGCTCCATAGAGACCGGCAAAACTGGGACCGTGCCCCCGGCTTCCGTCCAGGCTGTGGCAGGCGATGCAGCCCAGCGTAGTGTAGAGAGACTCACCCCAATCCCGGTTGGGCTTGTCCGTGGAAAAAGAAGGTTCGTCTGACGATCCCTGCGCGGCGATTGGTTTTCCTTCAACAACCACAGAGAACGTTCCGTTTTCAATTTTGCTCTTCGAAAAGGAATATCCGGTCTCGTGGTAATCAACTTCCCCGGTCCCTTCGATCCGGTAGGATTTGCGAAATGACAGAGGCTTTTCCCCGGGTTCAATTTTGACATGAATCGTTGCGTCTCCCAGTGAGTAGGAAAATTCCGGAACTCCGTTTTCCAACCGATACCCCTTGAATTCCGGCGTCAGGCTTTCGGTGTAGCTGTCAAAGATCGCGAGAGGATGGGAACCGCGTGCCAGGTAAAAGATCTCTCCCACCAGTTCCGGAATGTATCCAAACCCCTTGCGACGTCCGCTCTCCGGTTTCCCCCAGTAATTTGTCATATCGAGAAAACCACCGCTCCACGCATAGAGAAGGCGGCACTCCGTCGTGTCCCAGCAAATCGAAAGGCCGGAACCGAAATTGACTCCGATCGCAGCGGGAATGCCCGGAATCGGATCAACAAAGCCCTTCACATCCCCTTTCCCCGGCGAATATTTTCGCGCCCGAAATCCCAGCGAGTGATTCGCCAGGACCTCGCGTCCCAACCCCGGATCCGGAAAGTAGGTTCGCAGGAGAAACGGATTCTCAACGCTTCCCATCGGAAGATTGTTCAGAGTGACGAATCGACTTTCAGGTTCTTCCGCCCGCAACTGGCCGGATAGACAATAGCAGGCTGCGAGAAATGCGATGGCCGGAAATGCTCTCATGACTGCCTACTTTCGAACCCTCGACAAAACGCACAATAGACATTTTCCGCAAAAAAGTGCATTTTTGCGCATATGCGGAATTGCCCAGCCAAAGAGATTGCCCTGGCAGTCAATGTCGGTATCACCCACCTGGAGCGGGTCGTCCGCGGAATCCGGCATTATTCGAAAGCCAATACGAACTGGCGTTTCCTCGTAAACCCGGAGACTCACGGCTTTTCCCCCGCCGCCCTCGAGGGATGGCGGGGCGACGGAGTCATTGCGCTCGCCAACCAGCCGGAAGATTTTCACGTTCTGGAAACGCTCGACTGCCCCGTCGTCAATATTTCCGGAGCGGTGGAAAAGTCTCCTTTTCCCCGCGTTCGGCCGGACTATCGAAAGATTGGAGCCATCGCCGCCCGTCACCTCATCGAAAAGGGATACCAGCGCTTCGGATTCTATGGAATGGCAGGAGTCTGGTACTCCAGCCAATACCAATCCGGATTCACCGACGAACTCGCAAAACGCAACGTCTCCTGCTCCCTCCTCGAAGCTTCCTCCACCTTCGACGGGGCGACCCGGTGGGATACCGGCCAGAATGAACTCGAAAACTGGCTCTCGGGATTGAAACCACCCTTCGCCGTCATGAGCGCACACGATCCCCGCGCCGCACTTGTCATCCAGGCATGCGATCGCGTCGGGCTCCGCGTACCCGATGATGTTGCCATCATCGGAGTCAACAATGACACCGTCGCATGTGAATCCTGCCAGCCGGAACTGACCAGCATCGAGCGGAACGACAGCGATATCGGTTTTCGTGCAGCGGAGATGCTGGACCAACTCATCCATGATGCTCCGGTCCCCGACACAGACTTGATCATTCCTCCGGGGAAAATCTGCGAACGGGGTTCAACCGACAGTCTCGGCATCGACCCGGGCGAACTCAGAAATGCTATCGAGTTCGCGAAAAACCGCTTCCATGATCCCATCTCCGTTTCCGATCTCGTGGAGGAAAGCCATCGCTCGCGCCGCTGGCTGGAAGAAGCATTTGCCACTCATCTTGAAACCACCCCCGGAAAGTTTCTCTTCCAGCTCCGTATCGACGAAGCACGACGACTGAGCCGGGACCATCCGGAGCTGGGTCCCGGTGACGTTGC
>JAKSBG010000354.1 GCA_022361255.1 Verrucomicrobiales bacterium | reverse complement strand
GTCCGCGTCAGATGAGGGTGTGGAGGGGTTAGTGTTGTCGGTATCCATGAGTTTTGAACCCAGTAATCAAAATTATATTATCAAGATAATGTTAATTATGGAAATTACAAAATGTTTTTCTGCGCTGATTTGATTTTTTATATTTCTTAACGACATTACTCTGATGCACGTCCCCCGACGTCGGCTTTCGCTGACCTTTTCCGCCTCCCTTCTCCTCACTTTCTCAGGCTGTGTTTCCGTGGATTCCGCGCCGGAACCAAATTCACCGTCCGCAGGAGGAATCTCACTGTCTGAATCTGATGCACAGGCAATTGGGCGCAAAATTTGGAAAAACGAGTGTAATGGCACCGTTGACGGCCTCACCAGTTGGAATGCGGGGGAGGATTTCCCGTCACTCGGCATCGGGCACTTTATCTGGTATGTAAAAGGGCGCCCCGGCCCGTTCGACGAGAGTTTTCCGAGACTCATCGCCTACATGAAGCAGCGTGGTGTCGCGATGCCTCGCTGGCTCGGTGAAGCCGACGGCAGCCCCTGGAAAACGAGGTCCGAATTTCTCGCCCGGAAAAATTCCCCTCAAATGAAGGAGCTGAGAAATTTTCTCGCCAACACCGTTTCGATTCAGACCGGTTTCATCGTCCAACGTCTCGAACAGGCTCTGCCGAAAATGAAAGCCGCCACCCCGAACGAGGCGGATCGGCGAAGACTTCACGACAATTTTTATAAAGTTGCCTCCCACCGCAACGGCGTCTATGCCCTCATCGATTACGTCAATTTCAAAGGAGAAGGCATCAAAGCGGAGGAAAAATACAACGGCCAGGGCTGGGGATTGCGTGACGTTTTGCTCGAAATGAAACCTACAAGCGGGGGAATTTCCGCGGTAAACGAGTACAGCGAGGCCGCGAAACGCGTTCTCTCACGCCGTATTGCCAACTCCCCGCCTGCTCGCGGCGAGTCCCGCTGGCGTGCCGGCTGGATGAATCGCTGCGAAGGATACAAGCACGGTATCTGAATTTTCTCTTTCCTTCGCGCCTATCCTGCCTACAGGTAGGCCACACGAAATAGATTCAGAATAACAACTTTTGCTATGGCTACCGAACGCTCACTCATCCTCCTCAAGCCCGACTGTGTTTCCAAAGGACACTGCGGCAACGTCATCAACCGCTATGAAGAAGCCGGTTTCAAAATTCGCGGTGCGAAAATGATGCACCTTACCGACGAGCTCCTGGCGGATCACTACAGCCACATTGCTGACAAGCCTTTCTTCCCGAATATCGTTGAGTTCATGCAGTCAACACCTGTGATCGCCCTGATCCTCGAGGGAGACGATGTCGTTGCCAAAGTGCGCGACATGCTTGGGCCGACAAACTCACAGGAAGCAGAGGAAGGCACCATTCGCGGTGATCTCGGTGAAGACATGATGGTGAACATCTGCCACGCCTCAGATTCTCCTGAAAATGCTGAGATCGAAGTGAATCGCTTTTTCAACGAAAGCGAAATCTTCTCCTACTAAGGTTCGCGGATCATTCCGCGAACGGGAGACGTAACAGGGTAGTGTCTGCGGTCTGACCCTGTCGGGTGCGGCATTCGACCCTGTTAGATATGAATTTCGTTCTCCGACATGCCTGGTGGCTGGCCCCGCTCATCGCTTTTGCCGGGTTCGTCTCCTACTACCTCATTTTTGTTTCCGTACCGACTCTTCGGGACTCCGCCGCGCTGAACCTGATCATTGTTGCGGGCGGCGCGATTCTCGCAATCTCGGGAGCCGCCTCGCGATGGGGCAAGTCTTCCTGGAAAGTGAGAACGCTTCATGTTTTCGGCAGTCTCGGTTCGTTCCTGTTCGCCGGGGCGCTCTTCTGGTATGTGTTCTCCCTCTCCTACCAAATGCCGTCCGGATCTGCGCAAACGGAAAAATGGCAACTGGCGCCGGATTTCTCCCTCCCGTCAGCAACAGGCGACACGGTAAGCCTTTCGTCATTCCGCGGGCAAAAGGTGATCCTTTCGTTTTACCGCGGATTCTGGTGACCGTTTTGTGTGTCTGAGCTGCAAGGTTTGCAGTCACAAGAAAAGGAATTTAGCAAAGCGGGTATCCGCATTCTCGCGATCAGCGCGGATTCCCCGGAGGATCTCAAGGAGAAGCTGCTACCGAAAGGAATTTCTTTCCCCCTTCTCTCCGACCCCGAGCTGGAGGCAATCGACGCATACGGCCTCCGCCACGAAGGGGGCAATCCATTCGGAGGCGACATCGCCCGGCCCGCCGTTTTCCTGATCGATGAAGAAGGGCGGATCGTGGAGAAAATTCTCACAGAGAACTGGCGGGTTCGCCCCACACCCGAATTGATACTCGGGAAATTCAGCGACGCGGGGTAAAAGGCGCTGCTTCGACCTCTCCATCTTCGACCGTTTTTTCCGCTCCGTGCAAATGATGGTCGAGAAATGCGGCAACCGCTTCATTGACTTCACGCCCGAATCCCTGGCCGTGACCGCCGCCTTTCACCGTCAGCAGTGCGGTCGAGACACCTGCCTTCTCCAATGCTTTCTCGAAATCAACGGATTGCATGTAGGGAACGAGCTTGTCATCGGTTCCGTGAACAATCAGCGACGGTTCATCGTCAGAGGAAACCCAGGTGATCGGCGAAGCGTTTTGTGCTTTGTCAGGATTCTTCGAAAGCTCCCCGCCAACAAGCCTGCTCTCCGGTGAATTCGCAGCGAGGTGGTCGATCACGCTCGGGTGATCATTCATCGTGAGCAACTCTGCCGGTCCGAAAAAGTTGACTACGCAATTCACTTCTGAAGACACCCCGTCGTGCTCACCAAGATCCCCCTCCAACTCTTCCACCCCGTGCGAAACACCCAGCATCGCCACGAGATGTCCACCGGCCGATGTTCCCCAAACGGCAATTTTGTCCGGATCAATTCCGTATTTCTCCGCGTTAGCCCGGAGCCATCGAATCCCGGCCTTGCAATCATGAATTTGTGCGGGCCATTGCGCTTCATCGGAAAGGCGGTACGCAAGCGACGCGCCGGCGTATTTTCCTGATCCTACAAATTCCCGCAATTTTCCGGCACCGGACCGCTTGTCTCCTTTTGCCCATCCGCCCCCGTGAATAAATACAATGAGTGGAAGCGGTTTCCCGCCGTCTGCGTTTTCCGGGAGGTAGAGGTCGAGCATTTGGCGTGGATTCCCTTCTCCCGCATAATCAATATCGGTATGGGTAGGACGGAGAGGTGCCGGACGCTGCGCAATGGCGGTGGCTGCGAAACAGGAAAGCAGAGTGAAGGCGACAAATTTCTTCATGGTAGAAAGGTTCGCCGGAGTGAACCCCAGGTCACTCTTCCGGTTTCAGATTTTCAGAGAATTCCGCTCACGCGCCGATCCGG
>JAKSBG010000370.1 GCA_022361255.1 Verrucomicrobiales bacterium | reverse complement strand
TCGCGTGGAGCCACATCCTGTGAATCAACGCCTCGCGTGGAGCCACATCCTGTGAATCACCATCGCCAGTGTCTTCCTCCGAAACTTTTTTCAAAAATCCACTTTACAGACAAGTCTGTCTGTATATCTTATTCTCACAATGAGAAAACCGAACGCCAAAGAACGAATCCTCGAGACCGCTTCCCAGCTGTTTCACGAGCGTGGATATTCGGAAGTAGGCATCAATGAAATCATTGAAAAGGCAGAGACTGCAAAAGCCAGTTTCTACCAACACTTTTCATCGAAGGAAGGACTTTGCGAAGCGTGGCTCCAAAATGTCCATGACCGCTCAGAGGGAGCCCGCTCCGAACTTCTGGAGGCCGATTGCTCGCCGGTGGAAAAAATCCGAATCTACTTCGAGCGCATGGAACGGATCATGAAGGAAAGCAATTTCCGCGGTTGTCCGTATTCAAACACAGGCGCGGTGTCCGGAGAAGAATGCGGCGGGATCCGCAAGCAGATTGAGGATCACAAGCAGTCTCTCCGGGACTTCTTCCGCGCCCTTTGCGAACAGCAGAATCCGGGAGGAGAAGAAAATTCCTCCGTTGGAGATCAGATTTTTGTCCTGTTTTCCGGCGCCGCGACGGAAGCCCAGAACCTTCGCGATCTGTGGCCGGTACGAGAGGCATGCAAAGCAGCGATCACCCTTATCAGCCAATAAAACCCATTTTTTTTTGATCCAATTAAACAGACAGAACGTTCTGTTACTTAACCAATCAGCCATGAAAACAAACACACTGAATCCCGAAAACTGGAATGTCGCCTACCGCGACTACCTCATTCGATTCGCACTGCAACGGGTATCCGACTACGGCACCGCCGAGGACCTCGTCCAGGATACCTTTCTCTCCGGGTGGAACGCCCGCAAAAAGTTCCGCGGCGATTGCAACGAACGAACCTGGCTCACCGGGATTCTTCGAAACAAAGTAATCGACCATTATCGCCGAACAGGAAGACGCCCTTCCGTCCTGACAACAGATCTCGAGTTCCCTGCCGAGGAGGGTGACTCAACCGCCTGGATTGATCGCCAACCGGACCTTCGTCTGGTTCACCGTCCCGAAGCGGAGAGTGAGCGAAATGAATTTCTCGCCGAACTGGA
>JAKSBG010000367.1 GCA_022361255.1 Verrucomicrobiales bacterium | reverse complement strand
TGTCGCAAGGCAGTTGATTCGAAGTGCAACGAGTCCCATGGCATTGCACGGAGAAGCGCAGGCAGCCGAATCGCGAAACGATTTCATTCACAAAATGAAAATCGCTCACAAAGAACTCCGCGAGTCCATCCGCTGGATGCGCCTCATCTTCCGCGTTCCACTCACAGAAGAGCCCGCACCAGCCGCCGCACTCATTCGAGAAAACGAAGAACTCATTCGGATTTTCCACGCCAGCATCAAAACAGCCAACGCCAACAGAACATGAACTTTCCCGCTTCGCCCAAAGGGCCACACTTTCACTTAAACGTTGAGCGTTCAAAGTTGGATGTTGAACGTTCGCTCGCGCACGCGAGCGCCGAAACCCGCCGCAACTTTCTCGGTCGCTCCTGCTCCCTTCTTGGCGGAGCTGCCCTTGCATCCCTCGGCCTTCCCAACCGCACAAACGCCGCCGCAGCCACCGGCGGTCACGGTCTCCCGAGCCTTCCGCATTTCGCGCCGAAGGCCAAACGCGTCATCTACCTGTTCATGGCAGGCGGGCCGTCGCATATCGATCTCTTCGATTACAAGCCAAAGATGCGGGAGCTGCACGGCACCGAGCTGCCCGACTCGGTTCGCGGCGGACAGCGCATCACCGGCATGACGAGCGGGCAGAAAGAATTCCCCTGCGTCGCGCCCATGTTCGATTTCGAAAAGGTCGGCGAACGGCAGACCTGGATGAATACCCAGTTGCTCCCGCATACCGCGAAGATCGCGGATAAGATTTCGATCATTCGCTCGATGAACACCGAGGCAATCAACCACGACCCGGCGATCACCTACATCAACACCGGCACCCAGCAGTTCGGCCATCCCAGCATGGGTGCGTGGCTGGCCTACGGCCTCGGCTCGCTCAGCGACAACCTACCCGCCTACGTCACCATGATTTCTGTCGGGAAGAAACCGGGACAGGCCCTCTACGCCCGCCTCTGGGGCAGCGGCTTTCTCCCTTCGCAATATCAGGGCGTGCAGTTCCGGAGCGGAAAAGATGCCGTTCTTTATCTGAACGATCCCGCCGGGATGGATCGCGACCTGCGCCGCACCATGCTCGACGGACTGGGGAATTTGAACCGCCAGCGCTTTCAAACCGTTCAGGACCCCGAGATCGAAGCCCGCATTTCTCAATATGAAATGGCATTCCGTATGCAGTCATCGGTTCCCGACCTGATGGATATTTCCTCCGAGCCGGATCGCGTCTTCGAGGAATACGGTCCGCAGTCGAAAGAACCCGGCACCTTCGCGGCAAACTGCGTTCTCGCGCGTCGCATGGCTGAGCGCGGCGTTCGCTTCATTCAACTCTTTCACCGGGGATGGGACCAGCACGGCAATCTTCCCAAAGACCTCGCCCACAACTGTGAAAGCGTCGACCAGCCCGCCGCCGCCCTCGTCAAAGATCTGGAAGAACGGGGCATGCTGGAAGATACCGTTGTCGTTTTCGGAGGCGAATTCGGACGCACGATTTACAGTCAGGGAAAACTGACCAAGGACAATCATGGACGCGATCACCACGGTCGCTGTTTCTCCACCTGGGTTGCCGGAGGAGGCTTCAAAGGCGGCATCGACTACGGGGAAACCGACGACTACGCCTGGAACATCACCAAAGACCCTGTCCACATCAACGACTTCAATGCCACCGTCCTCCACAATCTCGGCATCGATCACGAGCGCTTCAGTGTCAAACACCAGGGCCTCGATTCCCGGCTGACCGGAGTGGAAAGCCGCAGAGTCGTGAAGGAGTTGCTGGTATGACCAAACAGGGTTGAGTCAGGGACCTGACAGGGTTCCCTCCCCGACGAAACCCTGTTGAGTTTTCGGAGGAATCGAGTCGTTATTCCTCCGCCAGGAAAGCGAGGTAGCGCACTCGCAATGATGAAATACTACGACTGCAACCACCCGGCGAGGACCTCCACGAACTCTTCCGGGCTTTCGCCGAAGGGAAGATGCCCGGATGTCTCGAATCTTGCCACGGTCACATTTTTCAGTTTCCCCGCGGCTTCGATCTGGTGATCCGCCGGAATGACGGGGTCCGCCATTCCGACGACCATGAGAACCGGGCAACGGATTTCCTCGACCTCGTCAAACAGGTCCATATCTATCAGCGACCGGATCAACAGGCGCTGCTGCCGGATCGGATGCTTTTTCACATCGGGAAAAATCGACTGGACGGTCCGGCGGAAAGCGGGATTGCTCAAGAGCCGGAATCGGCGATTGGCATAAAAGAGCGAGACCAGTGCGAGAATTTTCCAGTGCAGCTTGAGAAAGCGATACCCGAGGAAAAAGGCGACGGGACGGATCAGGGAACCCTTCACGAAAAACTGGAGCATTTTCTCCAGCCCTTTTGCCCGGCCCGTCAGGAAACTGCCGATCGCAACGACGGACTCGACGCGATCCGGAAATTTTGCGGCGCAGTTCAGGGCAGCAAATCCACCAAGAGAATGGCCTACGAGGTGAAATCGTCCGTCCGGGATGAGCTGCTCAATCGGTTCCCGCAGT
>JAKSBG010000396.1 GCA_022361255.1 Verrucomicrobiales bacterium | reverse complement strand
GTCCTGAAAACTTCAATCCCGACAACAACTTCGTTCTCGTCTTCATCTTGGCCGTGGTAGTGGACCCAAGCTTGAAGGCCTGCGTTCAGGGTCACTCCGTGGATATCAGCGATGAAGTAGACTGAGCGATCTGGCTCGGGTAAATCGACTGGCTGAATACCCTGGGTAGTTGAATGCTCAGCGACATCTTCGAAGAGGTCCGCGACTCGATCAATCTTGGCATCCAAATCCATTTTCTAGGACTAACGTTTTAGAGCACTCAGCCCTGACGGAGAGCGCGGGTTGATTGTAGGACGATCTGGCGAATCAGAAAAGTCATTTCGACTGCGGCGCGGTCAGGGCTTGAGTGCCTCGTCTTGTTCGCTCCCGTCGTTTTCCGGGATAGGTGCCGATTTGACTTCTGCTACCGAAAATGGCTCTGATCGAGCTGATAAAATGCGTGTCTCAACTGGGTCAACCCAATAGACTAGGAGCCGGATCTCGCCGTCGAGTTTTGCGACGCCGGGGACCAAATCGAAGCTAAACATCCGACTCTCGCCTGCGGGGATCTTCAGCGAAATCAGGCTGATGAAGTTGGGATGAACGGCACGTATAGCTACGATTTCGCCGTCGATCCGAGTTTCGATCTCGCAAGAGCTTGGGTGAATCCTAATCTCCTTATCGGTTTCGTTTGTAAGCCGCGCCTCCAAGTTTCCGCTAATTGAAAACTGTGGATCGGAAATTGAAATGTTACGAGAAATTGGAATCTCAGGATCATCTTCAGCGTTAACGGTAACAACTGAAATGAGTATTGCTGCGATTACTCGAGGAAACATTTTTCAGGCGAACGTTCAAGGCATGTCATCCCCGACTGAGGTCGCGGGTTGCCTGAAATGAAGGTGATCGAATCGCCTTGGAACGTCAAGTTCACACCGGTCGGGGATTGATCATCGCCGACTTGTTAGCTCCGGTTTTCCGGGTGGACGTTAGAGAACAACACCGTCCCATCCGACTGGGCTGTCATCTGAGCCCCTCGGATGATATTCCTCGACTTCGCTTCACGATGCAACTCCTTGAGAGCGGATCTAGCTCCGTCCTCGCTCTTCGGCACAAGAGATGGAAGCCAGTAAAGAGCCTTATCGACCACGTCGGGATTCGTGTCGATCTGATACGCGATCCTCCGAATCACGGCTCTCGATCCAAGCTTCCGGATTGCGAAATCCAACCAGAATTTGATGCTGCTGGCGTCAGGATCCGCCATGCCAAGTTCAAGTATGCGGTGAGCATCCGCTTTGCACGAAATGCAGGCCGTCGCGATCTGCAACGCAAGGTGTTCCTCCGGGTATCCTCTATATTCTAAGCAGGAGGAAATGAACTCAAAGCGCTCGTCGTCAGATCGAGTGCGTAGCCACGCCTTCAGCTCTCGCTCTCGAACCGCATCCCGCCGACTCTGCATTATCTCGCGCGGATTGAACATTCTGATTTCTATTTCTTTAGCTAACGTTCAAGGCAGCTCAGCCCAAACCGGGGGCGCGGCCTTGATAGAAGAGTACTGAATCGAATCAGAGAAGTCAATCAACTCGCTACGGGCTTGGGCTTGAGCTCGCCGCCTTGTTCGCTTCCGATTTGAGGTCGACTCCCGGGCTCGCGACTGTGGCAAGAGGCTTTGCTCGTCCTGTAACGAGCCGAACAATAATACGATATTGATCAAATTTTAACGGGAGGTAATCGCGTGCGGCTACCGCGAGCCCCTTTGTCTCATTGGGTTTGATCTCGATCCAGTTTCCCTCGCCGAAATCTCTCGATAACGGAGGAAATGGAATCGTCACCCACTCGCCGTCTAATATCCGTTGTAGGCTGATACTATCGGGGAAGACCGCGTAAACTGGTTTGTCCGAATGGTTGGTCAGGTCGGAATAGATCACGACACCATTGTCGGAAAATTTAGGTGTGCCGAGATGATATGGAGAATCCCCGCTGTAGACAATCGCGCCTGATAGAAACCAAGCAGCAATCAGGGTCTTCATTTTCAAAGCGAACGT
>JAKSBG010000366.1 GCA_022361255.1 Verrucomicrobiales bacterium | reverse complement strand
CCTGAGAATCCCAGGGACTGGAAGGAGATGCACGACGGGGCCATCCTCATGGAGTCGAAACCGAATCGCTCCCAGCTCTATCACCGTGACCCGACGCTGACCAGGGGAGCCGCTCCGCCCGCGAACGGAGAAATCTACGATCGCTACCGCGTCATCACCACCCGCGAAGGCAGAGGACTTGGCATGCCCTACGCCTTCTTTCACCAGCGGATGCTCATGGTCACCGCCGAGATGGCCTTCCTCAATGGAAGGGATCTCTATCGTTACGAAGGACCCCATGGGGAGAACCTCCGCCTGACCTTCGATGCTCACGCTCCCTACCTACTCAAAAAGGAACCGGTCGCCCGCAGCGGTTACTACGCGGGGAACCGTGTCTACGAAAGCCAGGTGCATCTCTTTGAACTCGCCGCGCGCCGCTTTGGCGGAAGTGCCGCCGTGAAACAGGTTCTCGAGTCGCTGGACCGCGCGGTCTACGACCACGAAACCTACGGCTGGGCCGCCGTGCTCCTTTATGCCGACAAGTAGATCTCCACGTGAAGATTTCTATGCCAACATACCTCAGGCCAACGACAACTACGCAGGCGCTTCTCGCACCCCGACCAAAGTTTTGCGCTCTTTGATACGGGCCTGAGCAGCCGACTTGGCTACGGATCCAGCATCTTTCCGCAACGATTCCCCCCATTTCGTAACGAATAGGGGCACAGAGATCTCCTGTTCTCAGCGGTTTCGGCTCACTGGAGCCACGCAAGGAAAGCGCTTACAAAAACCTGTTTTTCGATTGCCCTATAATTGCCCTACCCCGGTAGACATCAACGATAAAAAAACATCTAACCCGTTGAACGTAAGGTAGGGTCGGTGGGGTTCGAACCCACGACCAAGGGATTATGAGTCCCCTGCTCTAACCACTGAGCTACAGCCCCTTTTTATTGCAAGTCAGTGACTTACAGGTTTTTGAAATGACCAAAAATTGGCACTTGTCACCCAAATTTGCAACCCGTAAGCTTGAGTATGGATTCGACGCCCAGCTCAGAGCCGCTTTTTGTGAAGGTTGCAGAGTGTTTGTACCGAAATCGGTCATCAGGCACATACTTTGCCTTGGTTAAGCGTAAGGGCAAGCAGATTAGGAAATCCCTCAAGACGAAAGATCGCAAGCTGGCAGAAAGACGCTTGCGGGAATTTCGGAAAGACGCTGGCCGATTGAATGCTTCAGCAAAGGAACGAAAGATTTCCTTTTCTAAACTAGCTCAGCGCTGGCTTAAGATTCGGAGTGTTGGATTGAAGACCAGTTCGGTGGATCGCTACAAGCGAAGCTTGAAGGAGCTGAATAAGTTTTTCGGCGATCTACCCGTTTCTGAGATTTCGACGCGACACTGTGAAGACTGGATAACGCAGCGAGGAACAGGAATTGCCGCTTCAACGTTCAACAAGGACGCTTTAGTGCTTCGTGCTGTCCTCGACTATGCAAAAGACGACGGCTTGATTTTGGACAGCCCGGCACGAGTAGTGAAACGGAGGAAGGTGGTCGATAAGCAAATTGTAATTCCAACACGGGAAGAGTATGAGCGATTGCTTGCCGCAGTGGATCGACTAGACCCGAGAGCGAGAGAGTCAAAGAATCTGATTCAGTTGCTCGCTTTATCCGGAATGCGACTTGGTGAAGCAACGCGGATCGTGTGGCGGGAGATCGATTTTGAGCGCGACCAGTTCGCGGTTTCCGGGGGCGACGTTGGGACGAAGAATAATGAGACTCGGTTTGTTCCGTTATTTCCGAGTTTGAAACGTTTTCTGGAGGAATCTTTTAAAGAAGAGCGCAGAGAGGGTGATGCGGAAGTAATATCGATCCAATCCACGAAATCGGCATTGATTTCCGCATGTAATCATGAAGGGCTTCCTCATTTTACCCACCATTCCCTTAGGCATTTCTTTGTTAGTAATGCCATAGAAGTCGGCGTGGATTTCAAGACAATTGCGGATTGGGTAGGACACAAAGATGGAGGAATCTTAGTCGCAAAACGATACGGACACCTTCGTTCAGATCATTCGTTGGCAATGGCTAAATTGCTTTAGTGCAGTTTCCATTTTCAAACCAATCACTAATATTTGAGACAAATTCCCACACATCATCAAGGGGGACTGGCGGCTTGATATATGAATCTAACTCAGGATCAGTTCCCAGTTTGGAAAAAACCCGCAGCAACCACCCTTGGTTACTGGTTCCAGCACCCAGGTCTACCAACCATGACTCAAGTTCACCGTTAGGAACCACAAACCAGCCCCTGCTTTTCAATTGAGCAATAAAACTCTTGGCGTCCTCGAGCTCGTCGCCCTCAAGCAACTGAAGCCCACCCATTCGTTTGTAGTCAGGTTCCCTTACCTTGCTCTTTAACCGAGACAGAAATTCCTTGTAACCGACACCTTTCTCTTTGGAATTAGAAAGCAGTTCCTGGATTTGTTCAT
>JAKSBG010000365.1 GCA_022361255.1 Verrucomicrobiales bacterium | reverse complement strand
GCGAAGCGCTTTTCCCCAGCCGGCGCAGGACTTGGCGGATTCCCCGGGAGTGCAAAATGGGAAGAAGCCCGTGTTGTCGCATCGGATATTTCCCTTCCTTATTTTAACAAAAGGAAAAAACTCGAAATACTAACCAACCGCATTGCGGTCTACTCCGCCGACAATGAGTCAGCGATTCCCGCTATCCAAGCGCTCGAACAAACCGGAATTCGCAAAGAGGACGCGGCAGCGCATCCAATTGCGGGCTGGACGATTGCTCAGACTCTGAACGCTCTCGGAGAGAACGATGGTCCTGATGCAGTGGGGCGCATCAGTAATCTTGTTGAGAGACTCTCCTCAGATGCCACAGCTGCCGCGTTCTCCTCTCCGGTATTTCGCGACCCTGAACTGGGGGGACTACTCGTTGCCACGCCTGTGGTGCTACTGGGTTTTCACCGGGATGTAACGCCAGAAGAAAGACTGAAGGTCCTCGATGCCGTACCCGGAATCGAAAGTGCTCTGGAAGATTCGGATATTGATGTCTCCGCTTCGTATTTGAAAATTCCCGTCAAGACCGCACGAAATGCTTTCCAGGTTTTCGATATCGTCAATGCACTTGCTGCACAGACATCGGTCCTTTTTGCGGAACCCGATATGATTTTTGAAGGGGTTGGCCAATTGATCCCCAATGATCCGGAATTCAACGTGTGCTGGGGACTTCGAAATACGGGACAAAGCGGAGGGGATGTCGACTTTGATATGGATGCCGAAGAGGCATGGGACATCACCACAGGAATTCCCTCTGTAAAAGTTCTGATAATCGATACCGGGGTCCAGCAGAATCACCCCGATATCAATCAGATTACCGGTAAGGACTTCACCAGCGAGAGCGCATCCAGCCCCGACGGAGGCCCGGTCAATCAATGGGACCGTCACGGCACCCCTGTCGCGGGCGCTGTCTCAGCGACTATAAACAATTCCCTTGGATCAGTCGGAGTCGCCCCCGGAGTAAAGTCCGTTTCCGCCCGCTGTTTTATTTCCTCAAACTCGTCGGGGAACTGGACGGGATCGTACAGCTGGACGGCGGATGCTCTAAATTGGGCCATGGATCAGGGGATACGTGTGACAAACAACAGCAACGGGTATGGCGGAACATCAGCTGCTGTTGAAGCGGCCTATCTCAACACCCGAAACAATGGCGCGATTCATTTTGCAAGCGCCGGAAACAACGGCTCATCCAGCATGGGGTACCCCGCCAATGTATCATCCGTGCATGGCATAGCCGCATCGAATCGATACGGGGAAAGAGCATCATTTTCTCAATACGGAACCGGACTCGCGTTCACGGCGCCCGGCGAATCAATCCGCCTCCCCGACCGCACAGGTACTGACGGCTACAATTCCACTGACCTGACCACGATAAATGGCACCTCATTTGCATCTCCATACACTGCGGGAGTGGCTGCTCTCGTTCTATCTGTAGCTCCCGGACTCACCAGCGCAGAAGTCGAAACCATTATGGAAACCACATGTGTTGACATGGGAACATCAGGCTATGACACCTCCTACGGATGGGGCCATGTGAACGCATTTGCTGCTGTGACAGCGGCGCTACCATTCAACGACGACAGCTATGAGGAGAACGATACACGTGCCACCGCATATGATCTCACGTCCAATGTGTGGCAGTGGCTTGAATCTGTTTCGGGGCTGGCAACTCAGGACGATGATGACTGGTTTCAAATCAATGCGCCCGCAGGTTCTGAAAGAATCACCATTGAATGCAGTTTCACCCATTCAGGAGGTGACATCAATATTTCGCTCCACGACAATTCCGGGGCCATCATAGCTACGTCTGCTACAGATACAGACGATGAAGGCATCGATCTGGTCGTGCCTTCGAGCGGCGTTCATTTCATTCGCGTTTACGGAGATGATTCACGTAATTCCTATGATCTTCGCTGGAGGCATCGAGCGCCTCCCTACCTCACTCTTGATTCTTCTGAGTCCACCCTTCCCCCGGATTCCGGCTCGACAAGCTTTGCGGTCTCATCAAATGAGTCGTGGAGCTGGAGTTTTTCGGGCGGCGACGGTTGGCTGTTCAGCGCTGAGGCAACCCCTCAGACAGGAGACCAGACTTTCGGATTCAGTGTGACTGCGAATCCTTCTGTCACACCAAGATCGGCAGTCATCACACTGCAGAACAGCTTTCAGACAGTGACTCACACGGTAAACCAAGAGGGCGTTCCTCCGACATTGGATCTCGACGACACCGAGCAATCTTTCTCGCAATCGGGAGGTGCCCATCAAATCGCTGTCACCTCAAATACATCCTGGACCTGGACGGTCACGGCCGGAGAAGGACAGCTCAATACGACAGAAGCACCTTCCCAGAGTGGTGATCAGACATTCTCTTACTCTCTTCCAGCGAACACCGGGATCCCCCCGCGGGCAATCGTGATTGAATTCACAAATGGCACCCAGACAAAAGTTCACTCCATCTCCCAGGCGGGAATGCCTCCGGAACCAGTGGAAGACTTAACGACGTCAGAACTGCCCGATGAAGGCGTTCTCCTTACCTGGTCAGCAGCCGAATTTGCCACAGAATATCAAATCTGGAGAGGCGACGCGGCGACATTCAATTCCATGACCCTTCTGTCCACGACGTCGGAAACCACCTACACCGACTCGAGTATTGCGAGCGGTGACGTCTACTTCTACCGCATCGTTGCTTCGAATATCAATGCAGACAGCGCCGCCAGTACGGAATCAGACGGGAAACTGTTTGGAAAACTGGACGCTCTGGTGAGACGACCAAAGCGATCAACACAATATGGTAATAACATCTATAACACCCTCTCCGGCCAAAGCGTCTCCTACAAGACGAAGAAGAAAGGAACAAGCCGCTATTACGTGACTCTCGAAAACGAGAGTGAGTCGGGATCCGAAATTGTGGCAGCAACAAGCAGGAAGGGAAACCGGAAATTCAAAGTCAAATACACATCCTCCTACGCATCTGGAGCAAACGTCACCGGCACGATGACTACCGGGAGATTCCTCGCGAGATCACATGTCGACTCCAGCGAGGTCATATCCGTTTCGGTGAAACCAAAACGGAAGATCAGGAAAAAACGTGGCAGTATCTCACTCCTGGCGCGCACCTGGTTTTATGAGCGTCCTGATACAACTGACCTGGTACGGATGAAGCACAAAAAGAAAAAGTGAATCACCCTGCGATTTCCCGCTACAAATTGGAAATTTTCGTAGCCGGAACGTTTTTCGCCGGAGCAAAGTCAATCGTCACGCCAGCAACTTCTCCACCACCTTCGCCTCCGGATTCATGATGAGGCTCTGATCCTGGCCGTTCCGCTTGAAGGTGAGTTCTTCCGGCTTGAGGCCGAAGAGGTGCAGCAGTGTCGCGTGGTAATCATAGTGATTCACGACATCTTTCACTGCCTTGTGTCCGAATTCGTCAGTTTCCCCGTGGGTATACCCCGCCTTGAAACCACCGCCGGCGACCCACATGGAGAAACCGTAGGTGTTGTGATCGCGGCCCACTTTGGCGCGATCGCCACGCTTGGCACCGGCGCGGTTTTGAATTACGGGGAGACGCCCCATTTCCCCGCCCCAATGCACCACGGTGCTGTCGAGCAATCCGCGTTGTTTTAAATCCGTGACGAGCGCTGCCGCAGGCTGATCGACGTATTTGCAGGCCGTCGGCAGAGTTTTCAGAATGCTGGTGTGGTGATCCCAGGTTTGATTCCCGGTGAAAACCGAAACAAAACGCACGCCCCGTTCTACGAGCCTCCGGGCGATCAGGCAACGCGTTCCGAAATCCTGCGTCTCCTTTTGATCGATACCATACATCTTTTTCGTCGCCTCACTTTCGCCACTGATGTCGATGGCCTCCTTCGCTGAAGTCTGCATGCGCGCAGCCAGTTCAAAGCTCTGGATTCGTGCTTCCAGTTCACTTTCCCCGGGCCGGTCGTCTGCGTGTTTCCGGTTCAGGCCATCAACAAAATTAAGGTAACGGCGCTGGGCGTCCCCCTTCAGGGAAGCCGGAGGATCGAGGTTGAGAATGCGCGGCTCCTTGGGACGAATCACAGTGCCCTGATAGACCGACGGCAGCCAACCGTTCGTAAAATTGTCGACGCCAATCACCGGCAGGCCACGCGGATCCGTCAGGGCCACGTAGGCGGGAAGGTTCTGGTTTTCGGTTCCGAGCCCGTAGGTCAACCAGCTGCCGAGTGTGGGGCGACCTGTCAGGATGGAGCCGTTATGCAGCGCGTTGATCGATTGACCGTGATTGTTCACTCCGGTGTGCATCGAACGAATCATCGTCATGTCATCGGCGATCCCGGCCATGTGAGGAACCAGCTCTGAGAAGTCCATGCCCGACTCGCCGTGTTTGGAAAATTTCCACTGGGGGCCCATGACTTCGCGGCTCGCGCCGGCAGCATCGTCGTATTTCACCTCTCCCGGAAAATCCTTGCCGTCGAGTTTGGTAAGCTCCGGCTTCGGATCGAACATGTCGATGTGGCTCGGCCCGCCCTGCATAAACATGGAGATCATCGCCTTGGCCTGACCGAAGGTCCCGTGAGCGGGCTTTGGTGTCACATCGAAATGCTGTGCCCCTGTACCGGTAACGGCAGGATTTGCGAGAAGCCCCTGCTCCTTCAGAAGCGACGCGAGAGCAATCGTCCCGAGTCCATAGCTTTTGGAAAGAAAATCACGTCTTGAGTTCATGGCCTTTTGCTGGTTTGACAGGGTTGGTTCGGGCGGGTAACAGGGTCAGGTGGGTGAGACAACCCTGTTGGGGATCGCTGCTACCGGGAGGTTTAATCCACATACAAAAATTCATTCGCACTCATGAGGGCGTGGCCGAGGGCGGCGATTCCGAGTTCCCGTGCAGTCGGAGCACCTTCCTTTGCAGGTCCGGCGACTGACTCATAGCCGACGGGATTCACGGTGTAATAGGCAGTTTGCAAAGTGAGAAAGTCGGAAGCCTGCTGCCGCTCTTCCGGGGTCGGGTATCGCCCATAACAAAGTCGCCAGGCCCGATCAATGATCGCTTCGGCATCCCCATCGGCTATCTCCTTCTCCATGCGACCGGCAAAGAACTGAGCGTATTCCCGCATACCGATATTGTTCATGAGGAGCAGACTCTGTGGGCTCACCGTGGTAACCGGACGGATCGCGCAATTGGCATCCGCCATCGTGGGAGCGTCAAATGCGGCAAACATCTCAAGCGGTCGAGAGCGCCGGACCTGGACGTAGATGCTTTTGCGATATTCCTCTCCGTTGAGGGGAATGTATTTGCCAGTTTGCCGCCCGGCCGTGTCGGTTGTATCAATGCCGATGACGACGATCCCTTCTTCGGTTTCCATAACCGGGACGGGCTCTCCGCCGAGTTTGTCGTTGAGTTTTCCGGAAACGGCGAGGAGGGAATCGCGCAAGGTTTCCGCTTCGAGGCGGCGCTTGTTTTGACGGCTCAGCAACACATTGTCAGGATCGATTGTATCACGATGAGCGTCCCGTTGTGATTTCTGTCGCCAGGTGTGGCTGGCGAGTATTTCCCGGTGCAGCCATTTCAGGCTCCAGCCATTCTTCATGAATTCCGTCGCGAGGTAGTCCAGCAATTCGGGATGACTTGGTTTCTCCCCGAGATGACCGAAGTCAGCGACGGTTTTCACAAGTCCGCGCCCGAAATGGTGCATCCAGACCCGGTTTACCATGACGCGGGCAAGGAGCGGATGCTCCCCGTCGGTGAGCATTTCGGCAAGAGCCAACCGTCGACCCGATGTCGGCAGGCTCTCCACATTCTCCGGCAACTCCGTTTTCCGCCACCCGCTGAGAACGTCAAGGTCACTGGGAGCTACTTCGTCTTTTGGTGATTCGGGATCGCCGCGGAAAAACAGGTGTGTTGCCGGGATCGCCTCCGGCTTTTTGGCTACCTCCGCGAAGGCCTGCACCAGATCGGGAACGGGCTTCCTGGCGCGCACTTCTTTCGCTTTCTCGACATACTCCTTCAACGTGGCTGCATGCCGCTTTTTGTAAGTGGTGTCATACAGATAAAGCGAACCGGCATTCAGTTTCAGGATATTCGGGTTGGCCTTGAGAAGCGCATTCTGCTCGTCGCTGCGCTCCTTCACTGGTGTCTCGAAGGCAACGCGGAGAGGTTCCCGATCGGATTCCTGACACTTTTCCAGAAGAAGCTCGAGTATGATATTAATGAACTCCTGCTGCTTTTCGAGGCGCTCGGCATCAATCTTTTTGGCTTCGGCTTCAATTTCGGCAGCCCTGGCTTTGTCTTCTTTGGTTTGCAGGGAAACGAGCCGCTGGCTGGGACGACGCCAGGCTTTGGGATCAAAACCGGGCTGAAAGACGGCACGCAGTTCGTAGAAATCCTTTTGCGTGATCGGGTCGTAGCGATGGTCGTGGCATTCGGCACACTGAATCGTCATGCCGTACATCGCGGTGCTGACGATCTTGATCGTGTCGGTAATGGATTGGTTTTGATTGAGAAGGGTGTTTGCCGCGCCGGTTCCATCGGGAGCCATTCGGAGAAATCCCGTCGCGGTGATGAGCTCGGCGTAGCGCGCTTTCAACTCATCTGTTTCCGAATCGGCGTGGAGCTTTTCCCGAAAAGCGATTTCGTCGCCGGCGAGCTGCTCCCGGACAAATGCGTCGAAAGGCTTGTCCTTGTTGAAAGCATTGATGACATAGTCGCGATAGCGCCACGCATGCGCCCGTTCGAGATCCTTTTCCGTGACGCCGTCGGAGTCGGCGTATCCTGCTACATCAAGCCAGTGTCGCGCCCATCTTTCCCCGTGCGCCGGAGAGGCGAGGAGGCGCTCTACCATGTCGCGGTAGGCTTTCTCCGGATCACCGGCGTAAGCCGAGAGAAAGTTGTCCACCTCTTCCGGAGTCGGAGGCATTCCCGTGAGGGTAAAGGAAGCGCGTCGCAGCAGGATTTGCGGCTCAGCGGTTTCGGAAAATGTGAGATCACTCCCGGCATGTTTCGCGGCTATAAAGGCGTCGATGTCATTTTTTACCTTGTCGCTCTTTACCTCGGGCGGAGATGCATCGGCGATGGGCTGCAGGGACCACCAGGCGCGTTCCTCCTGTGTGAAAAGGTGCTCCGGTCCGAGCGTCTCCGGCTCGGGGCGGGCAGTCTTTGCCCCTTCTGCAATCCACTGCCTGACTGTGGCAATCTCGGCGTCGGGAAGCTTTGCCTTTTCCTTCGGCATCTCCCCGCTGATGAGGACTTCCAGCAGCAGACTTTCGTCGGGCTTTCCGGCAACGATAGCCGGACCGGCGTCGCCTCCCTTTTGAAGAAAACGGGCGAGGCGCACGTCGAGTCCGCCCTTCATTTCCCCGTCCTCGCCGTGGCAGTGGAAACAGTGTGCCTTCAGAATCGGGCGGACGTCTTTCTCAAACGTCAGTGATTCCGCAGACCTCGCGGAATCCACACCTGTGGAAAGGGTAGCCGTCGCGATCGCGATCAGGCCAATGCGGTTAAATTGCCTCATGGTGAACGAGTCATAGACAGGATACGATCTCGTCAGCGTGTATCAATGCGAAGGGCGGGCGTCTCCGCGCCATACGCGATTCAGGGCCATTCAAGAGGTTTCGACCTTCAGACGTTTGATTCGGGATGACGCTCCCGTTTTGATTACCACAGAGCGTTTCGGAACTCCGAATTCCTCTGCCACCAGGGTAATCAGTTCGCGATTGGCTTTTCCATCAACGGGCGGAGACTTGATTCGGGCGATCCAGCCCCCATGACCGTCCCTCCGCAGCGATGACTCCTTTGACTGAGGTTTGACCTTTACCTCTATCCAGAAACTCATGGCGAGGCCCCTACCAAAGCCGCATCTTCAAAAATTCAACAACTCCACTTTCGGAAAGCCTCGATCGCTTCGTATTCTGCCAGACCGAGGTCATTGTATTTCGATGCGATCTCCTGATTCCGTGCCGGGGAGCTGACGTCGTCATCGTCGGTGGACATGAATTTCCGGATCGCTCCGACCTTCTGCCCCAGCTGGTCCGGGCTCATTGGCACAGCCATTTCGATCTCATGCGCTTCATAGGCCTGATCCCTGCCCCGATAGAGCCATACGTTGCAATTCTTTCTCCACGGTCCGGCTGACTCTGAACCGAAAGCTTCCGCGAACAGCTGGAAACAGATCGACTGATTCGAGCTGGGATCTCCGGCGTCTCCGGTTGCAAAGATGATATCCGGACGGATCTCTTCGAGAATCTCCGCTATGCCGGCCCTGTCCTCGTTCGCCGGCTGAAAGCGCCGGTAACGGCCCTTCTCGTAAAAGGGAAGATCCAAAAAGCGAATCTCATCCGCATCGAGCCGGCAATCTGATCCGGCGTCACGAGTTTCTCCGCGAAGAATCATCCCTTTCAATCGCCTAACCAGCTCAGGATCAGACCCAAATTCTCCTTTTTCCCGCAAAGCGTTTATGATCGATTCTGCATATTCCCGCTGAACACTCCATCCTTCCCCTTTGTTTTCCTCACCCATTTCGAGAACGACGCGCGCAAAATTGAGCGCTGCCGCATCTCCAACGCGCAAGTTGCCGGATGTTTGAAAGACAAGTGTGACATCGTGACCCTGCTCCTTCAAACGATCGAGGGTTCCGCCCATTCCGATGAAGACATCCGCCGGTTCCGGGCTGAGAACGAGAACACGCTTCGGATGGGGTGTCGAGCGCTCCGGACGATTGGTATCATCCGCGCCCGGTTTTCCCCCCGGCCAACCGGAAATAGTGTGCTGAACCCGGTTGAAAGCATCGATATTCACCTGATAAGCAACTTCGGAGGTGGAGGCGAGCAGCTCTCCGGCCCCTGCCTCGTTATAATCCTCGTCGACGAGCTTGAGAATCGGTTTGCCCATTTTATTGGAAAGCCAGACGACTGCCCGGCTCATCATGTCGGCACTCCAATCGACCGGGCCAACGAGCCAGGGAAAACGAAAGCGCGTCAGGTGAGAGGATGCCGCCTTATCGACGAGAAATACCGCATTCTGATGGGATTGCAGGAAACTCGCGGAAACCCGGTCGGTCATTTCCCCTTCCACCGCTTCGCGGACAATCTCGGACTTGTTGCTTCCCCACGCCATCAGGACGATGCGCCGGGCTTTCAAAATGGTTCCAACCCCCATCGTGATGGCGGAGCGCGGGACATTTGCCACGCCGAGGAAGTCTGCTGCGGCATCCTGGCGCGTGACGCGGTCGAGAGTGATCATCCGGGTGACCGAGTCGGCAGCTGAACCGGGTTCGTTGAATCCGATATGCCCGGTCCGGCCGATCCCGAGAATTTGGAGATCCAGACCCCCTGCCGCCTCAATTTTGCGCTCATACTCGAGGCAGGAATCGTAGACATCCTCCATCGCAACGGTGCCGTCAGGAATGTGAATCTGTTCCGCAGGGATATCGACATAATCAAAAAGCTGATCGTGCATAAAGCGGAAATAGCTCTCGGGATGGTCGCGCGTGAGACCGTAGTATTCGTCCAGATTGAAAGTGATAACGTTCGAAAACGTGAGCCCCTCTTCCTTGTGGAGTCGAATCAGCTCACGGTAAAACGGAACCGGTGTTGAACCCGTGGCAAGACCGAGAACGACGTTTTTACTCTCTGCCTGCCGCTCGCGAATGAGGGCCGCGACCTCCGACGCCAGTTCCACGCAGGCCTGAGACGAATCCGGGCGCACAAGGGTGCGCACTTTTTCAAACCGTTCCTGCTGGGTTCCCTGTTTTCCGGATCCCCCCTCGAGGATCCCGTTTTTGATTTGCGAGTTGCTCATGCGGAAAGAGATATGCTGGAGGTGGTGGACAGGTGTGTCAAATGGCGCACTGGTCGCGAACGAACAATTGAAATTGGGTAGCAGCGATCTCCAGGTCGCGGGAAGCACTTGCGAATATCCGACGATCTGAAGAGTTCGCTGCTTTTACCGCGCGCTTTTCACCAGATTTCGATAGCGCCGTACCCAACCTATCAGTAAAGCAAGCGCCACCATCGCCAGCCCCCCCGTTGCGATCCGCCAGCTCCAGTCGGTTTTCGAGTACGACTGAAGTTCAGAATTGAACGAATATGGCGTAGTGATCGGTAGCGCCGCGCCCACAAAACTAAAGGCGGCAACGAAAAAGAAGACACTGCCCGAAACCGCGAGATACAGCATCCCCCGCATCCCGCAGACCCGGGAATCCGGATGGGAGTATAACACCATGACTCCCGCGACCAGAAAAATTCCCGGCAGGATCATCATGAGGTAGTATTTGCCTTCCTTGAGCCACTCCAGTGCATCGACCAGATCCACGAATCGCACTGTGAGAGTAGGCAGCGGCACGCCCCCGAGTACTTCCTCAAGAAATTGGCGGTAATTCTCTGAAACGAACGCGAGGCCGGCGATCAGTATGAATAAGACGAATGCTTGAACGCAAAGGAGGGCGATGCAATACGGCCTCATTCGAACTCCCGCTTCTTTCCCGGCGATCACTTCCCGGCTACCGCATAGAGCGTCCCGCCGGACCGGATCAGTAGCTTGCCGTCGTATGGTGTCAGTGTAGCGCGGAAAATCTCACCTTCGCTCTGCGCTCCGAGAGAATTCACTGCCACGATATCCAATTCCGCGCCCGGTCGAATCACGACTACGTCGCCTCCGTTCACGGTGGGCAGATACACCAGCCCGTTCGCAACGAGCGGAGCCGCCGCAATTTCGATTCCCTGCTCGCCATTGAGCCGCTCGGTATAAAGCACTTTTCCGTTTTCGGCATCGTAGCAGCTCGCGATGCCGCTCATGCTCGTAATAAAGAGATGGCCGTCGACCACGGCCGGCGAAGGCAGATCACGTCCGCCTTTTCTCGCCGCGTGCCAGACCATGTGGCTGTCGGTCACATCACCTTTTCCGCCGGGCTTCACGCAATAGGTATCACCGGGCTTTCCATTCACAACGTAGAGTTTTCCGTCGGAAAAATCCGGAACCGGGGCACCGCGACCGTTAAATCCCTTGCAGAACCACAATTCTTTTCCGCTTTCCGGATCGTATCCGCGAACGCCGAACTCACCATTCAGGACCAACTCCTTTTTCCCGTCATGCTCGATCAGAACCGGAGTGCTCCATCCACCGCGGGGTTTCATTTCGCGTTTCGTGGACCAGACTTCTTCTCCGGTATTGATATCGAACGCAATCAGCTTCGAGTCGCCCATCGAGTCAGTGTTTTGGATTACCTTGCCATCAAACAACACCGGCGAGGCGGCGATGCCCCATCCTCCCGGGAAATCCCCGAGATCTTTCGACCACTTTTTCTCTCCGTCGACGGTGAATGCGTGCAGCCCGCCCGGGCCGAAAAAGGCCACAACCATTTTTCCATCCGTCACACAGCTCGGCGTGGCACGGCTGTTCATTTTGTGGATCTCTTCGGGATTTTCGCAGGGAACGGATTCACTCCAGATCATCGAACCATCGTTTCCTGACAAACACATCACGAAGCGCTCAGTGCCGTCGTCGGAAGCTCCGGTGAGAAAGATCTTATCGCCCCAGGTAACGGGCGAGGACTGGCCGGAACCTTTCAGCTCCGCTTTCCAGGCAACACTGTTTTGATCCCAGGAAACGGGGACGTCTTTTACATCGGTATGCCCCCGGCCTGTCGGCCCGCGGAACTGATACCAGTTTTCAGCAGTAGCCGATGTTGCGATTGCGAATAACGCCAGGATAGAGAAAACAGGAAGTTTCATAGTTCAGGAATCAGTGGGTTTTCGGAAAACAAGAAAGTGCTGGATAGGAAGAAAGTCGCGAACTTCCGCGAACTCGAAGCCGATCGCCTCCATTTCGCGGCGAACCTGCTTCACCGTCATTTTGTGGAGAGGCTTGATCGGCACGGAAGGATCCTCTCCACGGTATTCCAGCAGGACGAGGCGCCCTCCCGGCTTGAGCCCTTTGAGAATCGACAAGGCCATTTCGCGCGGATGGGAAAACTCGTGGTAGGCATCAACCAGAATCGCGAGGTCTACCGTGTCTTCGGTGAGCTTTGTGTCCTCAATCGTCCCCAGATGAGTTTCTACATTGCTCACCTTTTTCAGCTTTTTTTTGCCTTCGATGAAATCGAGCATTTCCTGCTGAATGTCGACCGCGATTACCTTCCCTTCCGGAACGAGCGGAGCGATCAGAAAAGAGAAGTAACCCGATCCGGCGCCAATATCCGCTACGACCCCGTTCTTCGGCAACTCGAGGTGCTCCATCACAAGGGAAGGCTTTTCCTCGCCTTCCCGGTCGCGACGCTCCAGCCACCCGATCGCATGCTGGCTGACGACCTGGGAAATCTCCCGCCCCATGTAGACCTTTCCCGTGCCGTCACGGGACGGTGTCTTCCGGGAATAGTGAGCCGGATCCTGATCCTCCCCGTGGAGCAGCGGAGAAAGGCAAAAAACGGCGATCAGCACAGCGCGTAACATGTCGCTACGTTGAGCGAGAGATCGAAAAAACGAAAGGGAGAAATCATCGGGATTGCGGGTGGTCGTCCTGCGAAAACAATACAGCCTTGCGAAATATTAATTTTATGGTATTTATAGTAAATACATTCGTCAAAACGCTATGAATGCTCCCTTTTTTTCCCTCTCTCGCTCGATTCTGATTGCCTTGCTTATTGCAGCGCTCGGCACTCCCGCTTCCGTGGATGCCCGACTCTTCAAAAGAGAAGTGCCCGCCGTTCAGAATCGAAACACCGGATTCGCAAAATTCTTCCGCCCGAAACCGAAATCGTACGATCTTCCCTATGCCGGATGGCAGTTCGAGCCGGCCAGTCGTCCCCAGCGCAGTTTCTTTGGAAATCCGGAACCGACGCCTCAGATGCGCCAGCTCATCACGGTCCTGCGCGCCCGCGCCGAGACGATCTCCCGTTTCGGTCTCCCTTACAAATTCGGCGGCGAACACCCCACCGAAGGTGGGCTCGATTGCTCCGGAACAATGCAATTCATGCTGAAAGACCTTGGCTTCGGCTCCGTGCCCCGAACCAGCTATCATCAGTATGAATGGCTCAAAAAGGCCCGCACCATGAATCACACCAAGACGATCCCTGCACAGATGGGAGGGAAAAAGGGAATCAAACCCGGCGATCTGATTTTCTGGGGTGGCACTTATAATTCCGGCCACAAGGTGTCCCACGTCATGATCTACCTCGGCCAGGGCAACGACGGTCAGCACTGGATGTTTGGAGCACGCGGAAAGAAGAAAAAAGGCCTCAATGGTGCCGGAGTGGATATCTTCAAACTGAATGCAGGATACCAGAAAAGCCTCGTTGGCTACGGGTCCCTGCCGGGCGCATTTTAGGAAACGCGGCGAATTTCTTCCGCCTTCCCCGTTCCGGGATGGAATCGGGAATTCCCGTGCGTATTCAGGCATAGCAATTTCACTTGCCCGGCCGCTTATGCCACGCCATAGGAAGGTCATGCGTACGCTTCTTTCGATTCTCGCCCTCTCTTTTGCCTTTACTACCGGTCTCCGCGCCGATGAACGCCCCAATATCGTCTTTATTTTCTCAGACGATCACGCGCCTCACGCGATCGGTGCCTATGACGGTTGGTTGAAATCCGTCAACCCGACCCCGGAAATTGATGAGCTCGCCGCAGACGGGATGCTTTTCCAAAACAGCTTCTGCACCAACTCCATTTGCGGCCCGAGCCGGGCGGTGATTCAAACTGGAAAACACAGCCACAAAAATGGTTTCATGAACAACGGGAACTCGTTTGACTGGAACCAGCAGACCTTCCCGAAACTTCTCAAAAAAGTCGGCTACCAGACCGCGATTTACGGAAAGTCGCACCTCAAGGGCCACCCGCAGGGATACGACGACTGGATGGTGCTCCCCGGTCAGGGCCTCTACTACAATCCCGATTTCATCACTCCCGAAGGCAAAAAGCGGATCGATGGTCACTGTTCCGACGTCGTCACTGACCTCGCCGTTCAGTGGCTCAAGGAGAAGCGGGAGGACGGCAAACCTTTCATGCTGATGGTTCAGCACAAGGCTCCACACCGGAACTGGATGCCGGCTGAACGCCACCTGCATCTCTACGACGACATTGAGATTCCCGAGCCCGCGACTCTCTTCGACAAATGGGAAGACAATACGCTCGCCGCAAAATACCAGGAGCTTGAAATCGACGGGCACATGCACATCAATCATGACCTCTTTCTCGACCTAACCCCCGATTTTGACGACGATAAAAGCGTCAAAACCGACAAGTCCGCTTTTCGCAACATGCAGCGCATGTCCCCTGCCCAGCTCAAAGCCTGGCGCGATGCCTACGGCCCGAAAGATGAAGCCTTTCACAAAGCCAACCTGTCCGGAGACGATCTCGTGCGCTGGAAGTATCAGCGCTACGCAAAGAATTATCTTCGCAGTGTGAAAGGTGTCGACGAAAGCGTTGGTCGGCTTCGCGAGACCCTCGCCGAGCTGGAACTCGACGAAAATACGGTCGTCATTTACTCCTCCGACCAGGGATTCTACATCGGCGACCACGGCTGGTATGACAAGCGCTGGATGTATGAGGAGTCGCTGAAGATGCCTCTCATCGTCAGCTGGCCCGGAGTCGTGGAAAAAGGTTCGACGAACGATCAGCTCGTTCAGAATCTCGATTACGCATCAACCTTTCTCGACATGGCCGGAGCCGACATTCCGGACGATCTCCAGGGGCAGTCACTGGTTCCGCTTCTGAAAGGAGAGCAGGAAGGGAAATTTCGCGACGCAATTTACTACCACTACTACGAATACCCGAGCGTTCACATGGTTCCCCGTCACTACGGCATTCGCACGGATCGCTACAAGTTGATGAAATTTTATCAGTTCGGTGAGCAGTGGGAGATGTACGACCTGCAGGAAGATCCTGACGAACTCACCAACATCTACGGCACTGCCGATAAATCTCTCGTCGAAGAGATGAAGAAAAAGCTCGAAGATCTTCGGGTGCACTACGACGACAACAGTCACGGTCCGGAGTATTCACCGGAGAAAAAGAAAGAGTTCTGGCCGGCTCTTTCCCGGTAGCCAACAAGAGCCTCCGAGTAACGAAACCGGTCCCGCCCCGGGCAGCGTAACGTTGCCGCCTGATTAGGGAGTTCGGCAACAGAATAGATTTCCCTGCCGGCCGTCTTACCGTTGTCATGAGCATTCTTCCATCCCGTCGACGCCCCATTTGGATTTGGCTGCTGTGGTTGGTCATCTTCTACTCCCTCTGGGCGTGGCTGGTTTTTGCTCATGAACGCTGGAACGACGTGCAGGAGCATTGGGGGATCGCGCTGGCAATGGCCCTGGGCAGCTATGCTGCCGGTTCTACTCCGATGGGTGGTGGAACGGTAGGATTTCCCATTCTGGTTTTGCTTTTCAAGCAATCCGCAGAGCTGGGGCGTGATTTCAGCTTTGCCGTTCAATCTATCGGCATGACGAGCGCGGCGATCTTGATTCTTGCCAGACGCCAGCCCCTTGCCTGGGCCATGATGAAAGGGGCGGCCGTTGGAATCCTGTTTTCGGTTCCCGTAGGAGTCGTTTGGATCGCCCCCCTCATACCTTCGCTTTGGATAAAAATAGTTTTTGCTGTCGTGTGGGCAGGGTTCGGACTACTCCACCTCTGGAGGATTGGTGAAATTGCTTCTCACGAGGGAATGACCGAATTCGATGAAAAGTGGGACCGGAATGTGGGTCTCGCCGTTGGACTTTTCTCGGGCCTCTCGATTGTCTCGGTGACAGGAGTTGGGGTGGACATGGTCCTCTACACCGTACTGGTGCTTCTGTGCCGGGCTGACCTGAAAATTGCCATCCCCTCTTCTGTTATCGTCATGGCTTTCGGATCGATCGTCGGTATTTGCGCTAAAACTTTTACCTCGGGCGTTCAACCCGGAGTATACGAGAACTGGCTGGCAGCGGCCCCCGTTGTAGCACTGGGAGCCCCCCTCGGGGTATTCGCCGTCGAACTGATCGGCAGGAAACCCACTCTGTTACTCGTCGCCGTTCTCTGTGTGGGCCAATTTATCTGGACCTGCTGGAACGAGCGAACTGCGCTTGGTTTCATCGGCCTGATGGCCGCCCTCGCCAGCGTCTGTGTGATGCTCTTCGGGTTTGAAAAATTGCGCATATGGGGAGGCCGGATCGTTGGAGAACAACGCCGAAGAAATGCCGGTAAAAAATCCGCTTCTCCATCAGTCGTGAAAGCGGGCTGATTCGGCAATGACTGTTCCGAATTCGGCTTGACGAATCTCCCGAATTTTGATTCATTGCATGCATGAACACGAATAGTGCCGCACTGTTCCTGTTCCAGCACAACACAGACACAACTGAAGAAGAGATTTTTGCTGAGTTAAAGGACTCTGCAGAAAAGCGTCGTGATGTAATCTGGGAAGCAGGATGTTTGACCGTTCGATTACTATCCTATCCCGGGAAAGCGGGAAGAAAGTCACATCCCCCGCGATTCCGCGATATCGTATGCGACTCGGACATTTGCTCACCCCGTCTCGCCGCGGATCTCACTCTCATTGAGTGCGACAGGATGAAATGCAGGATCTCCCCTGCTACCTTTCGCAGTCAACTCGCCCAGTGCGCCCTCGGCGCCGCAGCACTTCTTTCCGGGCTCTGCATGCTGGGTGCACTTTTGGCCTTTTGCGCATTCGTCATCGGTGTGGCAATCCCATTTGGCCTGTTCTCATAAGGGCAGAGGAAACAACTTTATCGGGCCAGTCAACTTGCAAAACCTCTCCCCTTCGCCACTTCACGGTATTCGGTGCCCGGTCGACAGATGAAACTGCGGGCCATTCCAGTACTGCTGTTGATTGCCTGTTTCGGAGAGCACATTTCAGCCCACGAATTTCTCTATAACTTTCTTGAGGTCAAAATCGGAGACGATGAAGGAGTAACGGTTCATTTTACTGTTCATGCTGCCGAATTCTCTGATGATTCGACGGTGGATCCAACTTCGACGGACACTACCTGGTTCGAGACCCTGCCTTTCTCCGCCAAAACACGACTGTGTGGCCGGGCGGACTCAGAGATCAACAAAAGCTACCGGATTCAGAGCGGTGAATCCCGGCTTCAGCCGCTCCCGATACCGGTAGAGGCAGGATTGGATAATGACACCAGGCCCGGATGCCTTTCCACCTATTTGTCCGTTCCTGACAGTGCCAAAAGCATAACCTTATTCTATTCCGGAGTCGGAAAACGCCTGCTTCTCGTCATAACACGAAAAGGCTCATTTCCGAAGACTCACGACCTCGCATCTGGAGACAGCTGCAAAATCCCCCTTCATCCCTGATTCTGATGACACGATTCGCTGCACTGGTATTATCACTGAGCTTATCCACACACGCATCTGAACTTCCCTCCCGGGTGACGTTCGAAGGTGCATACCTTAACCAGGTTACACTGGCTGCGGACGGAAGCCGTATCGGAGTTTATTCCTCAGGTAATCAGAAAACAGAACTGATCCTCATTACCCATGGTCGAAGGGATCTTGTTGCAAGCGCCGCGGAATCCGCTGCCGAACGAATCCTGGCCGGGAAACGCACCGCAGCCTACCTGACCGAATCGCCTGCTTTCTGGCAGGATTGGTGGGATACCCGTTTCGACTACTACAAGCAGCAAGTGACACAGCGCCCCTTTTCTGAACCGGAAGGCCTGGAGTCCTTTCCCGAAGAGGGACTTAACTGGAAAGACCTGAACATTCGATCCATCGCAACACCGGGATACACGGTGGACGGGGTGACCTACCTTGTTGAAATCGAGGGCAAAAATATCGCATTCTGTGGAGACCTGCTTCTGGCGGAAGGAAAAGTGCGCGATTTGTTTTCGTTTCAAAATGAGATCCGCGAAGCAAAAATCGGCGGCTACCACGGTCACCTCGGCCGCCTCCATGTATGGTTGAAAAGTCTTGAAGCGCTCGCTGCCGAGAAACCCGATATTTTGATACCGGCACGGGGCGAGCCAAGCTTCAGCCCTCTTGAAGACATTGATCGCGCCTCCCGTCTTGCGAAAGAGATCTATCGCCTCTATCTGAAAACCAATGCTCTGCACTGGTATTTCGGCGAAGAGAGAATGAACCAATGCGCCAGCCTCGTCCGCGGCGAGGGCGAAACGGCGGAACGCATGCCGGATGCCGAGCATATCGATCTTCCCGACTGGTGTCAGCACATCGGAACGACCAAGTTACTGGTTTCGGAAAGCGGACGCGGATTCGTGCTCGATGTCGGCGGAGCCAAAGCACTGGAGAGCCTCCGCCAGTTTGTTGCCGACGGTTTGGTGAAAGGAATCGACGGAATCTTCGCAACCCACACGCACAACGACCACACCGCTGCGATCGCCGAAGCCGCCGGCGAGTTTGGATGCCCCGTGTATGCACTGCCCGAGGTCGCTGATATTCTCGAGAATCCGGGAAACTGGTTTCTTCCGGGAATCTCTGCCAATGCCGTGCCCGAAGTATGGGAAAAGGCCGATGGCGAAACGATGAAATGGGAGGAATTTACGTTCACCTACCGGTTTTATCCGGGCCAGATGTACAATCATGGTGCTCTCCTTGTTGAGAAAGCAGATCACGCCCCCGTCTTCTTTATCGGTGACTCTTTTTCCCCATCCGGAATCGATGATTATTGCCTGATGAATCGAAATCTCATGCGTGACGATACCGGCTACGCCCTCTGTTTTCGAATCCTCGAAGAACTGCCGGAATCCACCTGGCTCGTAAATCAGCACATCCCCCATCTCTTTCGCTTTTCGGAGGGCGAGAGAGAATTCCTCAAATCAAATTATGCGAGGCGAAAAGAGCTCATCTCTCAATTCGTCGCAGCGGATGATCTCAACTACGGACTCGATGAGCAATGGGCTTCTTTTTATCCATACGGGCAGGAAGTCACCGGGCAATCGGAAGCAAAGTTCGAAGTTCGAATTTGGAACCACTCCACAGTGGAAAGGACATATGCGGTTACCCTGCGAGACGCCGACGGAACCGAAGTAGCTCACGGCAAAACGAAGATCCCGGCGCGAACGAAAGCAGCCATTCCTTTCTCGGTAACAACACAGAAAAGTAATGGAATCCAGGTCATTACTGCGGACATAGGGCGTGACGACGGATACGAGGTGCGGGGGTTCTGTGAAACGCTTCTGAAGGTCAAATAGCAACACCTCGAAAAAGAAAGAGCCCCGTTCCGGATCTCCCGAAACGAGGCTCTGTTACTGAGGCTCTGGATCTCAGAAAGGGGGATAATTTTACCGGATGACGACCGGTCGTTGCGTCCAGCGACGTCTTGCCGCCTCGTGGTTAATCCACTGCTGGGCCTGTTCCGCAGTGGCAAAATTTGCTGTGGAAATGACGAGGTGAAGCGGTCGGCCGTTCGCCGGTGCAATCAGTGTGGGGACGCCCGCCTGATTCAACGAAGCAGAGAGCTCGCGGGCATTGTTAATCGCCCGGAAGGCACCGAATTGCGCACGATAAGGTCCCCGCACAACTGCCTGTTGCGTGGAAGGCTGGGATACTTGACGCGGCTGGACCGGTTGAATGGCCCGATTCGAGGGCGCACTCAAAGGAACAATTTCCGAACCGGCCGGAACGGCGCCGACCGGCGCAACGGGTGCCGTTTGATTTCGACCCGCGAACAGCCCGCTGAACAAGCCTTGCTTCTGGCCCCCTTCCCCCATCTGCACCGGTGGACTGTACTTGTCTGCGGGGATTCCGTATTGCGTCGATTTGGATCGTCCGAACAATCCCGTCTTTTTCGGCACTTCCGCGACAGCCGACACATCCGCATCGGGATTATTCACCGCTTTCCGCATAGCCTCGCGCTGCTTCCATTCCGCAAAAGGCCGAAACGGTTTCTGTACCTGATTGTCGACGGGAGCAATAGGTGTGACCGGTGCGGGATTTGCAGACGCAGGCAGAGGAGCTCGAGCAGCCTGGCCGGTTGGCGCGGTTGCCTGAGCTGCGCCGACCAGGTACATGGATCCCTGGACCGTCCGGTTCGACGGAATCCCCAAAGCCTGCCCTGCCGCGTGCGACAGGTGGAGCATACGGGAATCGCGTGCTTTCCGGTCATTGACCCGAACGTCCACCATTTTCCCGGTTTCAAAATGAGCGACCCGGACAATGGATCCGAACGGAAGCGACTCGTGTGCCGCCGTCAGGAGATTCATCTGATACAACTCCCCGCTCGCAGTCGGTTTTCCCTGATACTGGCTGCCGTAAACTGCGAGCATCCCACTCTGCGGTGCATTCGCATAGGTCGTTACACAGGCTAAGCCAATGCCAATTACCAGGTATGCTGGGTGAATTTTCTTCATAGCGGTCTCCTCTTTTAAAAGGTAAGATAAATTTATTATTAAACAATATTAAAAATTTAAAATTATTATAAATTTATTATCGTTTCGTGATTGCCTCCCTCTCTCTGGATCTCAATGATTCAACGGATCATGAAAACGTTCCTTTGCCTCATTGCTATGGGGCTCACCCTCACCTACCTACCGCAGGCCTTTGCCGGACCGAATCTACTCCTCATCACTGTGGATGACATGAGCGCTGATTCGGTTGGCGCTTTCGGAGCCGGACTGGCAAATACCACGCCTCATATCGACCGACTCGCTTCAGAAGGACTTTGTTTTGACCTCGCCCACGTTCAGGTCGGCAATTGCTACCCGTCACGCAACATTATGTGGTCGGGGCGGTATCCCCACAATAGCGGTGTGGAAGGGTTTTACGAGGTGAAGCCTATCCATTTCCCCACTCTCTGTGACGTCCTGCAGAAGGCGGGGTACTGGGTGGGGATTCGGGGGAAAGTCAGCCACTCCACCCCGTTTCAACCCTTCCACTGGGACGCGGACCTTACGATCGGCGAAGATGGTCAGAAAGCTCATTTGAAAGACGTCGAATCCTATGGGGCTTCGACCAGACGTGGCATCGAAGCAGCAGCAGCCGCCGGAAAACCCTTTTGCATCAATGTGAATATATCGGATCCGCACAAGCCCTTCTGGTCCGCCAGCGACGGCCACCCGGCTTCCCGTGTTTTCACACCTGATGAAGTTCCCGTTCCCGGGTTTCTGCCGGATGATCCTGCGATTCGCGAAGAATTGGCGCTGTATTACACATCGGTTCGTCGCGCGGATGACTGCGTAGGTTCGATTTTGCATGCGTTGGAGGAATCCGGCAGGGCTGATGAAACGTTCGTCCTGTTTCTCTCTGACCACGGAATGCCTCTGCCCTTCGCAAAAACCCAACTGTATCACCACAGCACGCACACTCCCCTGATTGTTCGCTGGCCCGGAGTGACAAAGGCAGGGACGCGGAACGATACGCACCTGGTGTCTGCTGTCGATTTTCTCGCCACCCTTTGCGATGTTGTGCGTGCGGAGAAACCGGCAAACATGGACGGCACCTCCTTCGAACCTCTGCTTCACGGGAATCAGCAGAAAAATAGAAATGCCATTTTTAAAGCCTATTACGAGAATGCCGGTGGGAACCGCCACCCTATGCGCGGTGTCCAATCGAAGCGCTACCTCTATCTCTTCAATCCCTGGTCAGATGGCGAAAATCAATTCAAAACCGCGACTCAGGGAACGGTTAGCTACAAACGGCTGCAGTCAATTGCCGAAACCGATCCGGAGATTGCAGCCCGACTTGAGCTCTTCGATCACCGCGTCCTCGAAGAGTTCTACGACATCGAGTCCGATCCTGACTGCCTCCACAACCTCACCGGTTCACCCGACCACGCGCAAGCATTGCAGCGGCACCGCACTTTGATGAAGTCTTTTATGGAGGAAAGCAAGGACCCGATGCTCGATACTTTCCTCAATCGCGGGAACGAAGCCGTCCGCAAAGCGTTCATGCAAGAGCAACAGGCGCAGGCTGATGAAAGGAGAATTCAGAGACGAAGAAACAAGCAGCGAAAGCAGAAGGCAGAACGGTCCCGAAAAGGGAATCAGCAGTAGACCTCTGCCCCCCTGTTTTTCCTTCCCCTCAATTTCCAACCGCTGCCGCTCTGATGCTGAGTGACAAAATCCGCCCCGTGAATCTCAATCCGGGCAAAGCACTAACGGAGAAAGGGTTGAACGTGAGGCATGGACTCACATGCAATTCGTTGTCGCTATTTATCCCAGGAGGATCTGCTTTCAGCTGGCTGCCTCGATATGAAACTTGCGATGGAGGCGGCGGAAGAGTCCCTCCGTCTCCACGCCGGAGGTGACGTTCTCTTTCCGGAGAAGATTGTGCAGATCTTCGATGATGATACGCAGGAGCGGATCAATTGCCTCCCTGCAACCTTCCGCTCCAAAAAGGTCTGCGGCGTGAAATGGGTATCGGTTTTTCCCCGCAACCCGGTTCTTCACGGATTGCAGAACCTTTCCGCTGTCATCATCCTCTCTGAAATCGAACACGGTTTCCCGATTGCCTTCATGGAAGGCACCCTCTGTTCGAATATTCGGGTCGGGGCGATGGGCGGTCTTGCCGCGAAATACCTCGCACGGCCCGATTCGGAGTCGATCGGATTCATCGGTGCGGGCGAACAGGCCAAGATGCACCTCATTGCCATGAAAACGGCGCTGCCCGGATTGAAACACTGCTTTGTCGCTGCGAAGACAGCAGAAGAGGAGGCACAGTTCGTTGCTGAGATGGGTCCCATTCTTTCTGACATGGAGGTCGAGGGAGCGGAGACTGATCTGAAGAAGGCGACCTGCGATGCCGATGTCATCGTGACCGCTACCACCGCCCAGGCTCCTCTATTGAAAGCGGACTGGGTTAAGCCGGGAGCTTTCTACTCTCACGTGGGAGGATGGGAGGACGAGTATGCTGTCGCTAAACAAAGCGACAAAATCGTCTGCGATGACTGGGAAACGGTGAAGCACCGGACTCAGACGATCAGTCGGGCATACAAAGACGGCGAGCTGGCCGATTCGGACATCCACGCGAATCTCGTGGATCTCATTCTGGGGAGAAAACCGGGGCGCGAAACGGATGCCGAGCGCACCTATTTCAACGCCGTTGGTCTCGCCTTTGTGGACGTCGATATTGCCCACGCCATGTATGAGCGCGCGATGGAAGCAGAGAAAGGTTTCGACATCACGATCCAGGAAAAAATGATCTTCGAGCACCCGGAGCTCAAGGACTGGGTCCGGTTGTAGAGCCGGAAATCGTTCACTCCCCGCCCTTATGCCAGTCCGCTCCGTCAGACATGATGCTGGCATTGATTTCCAGAAGCTGTTTCTTCAGGGCCTGCAGCTTCTCCGGATGTTGACCGGCCAGGTTTGTGGTTTGGTTGGGATCTTTCTCCAGATCAAAGAGCTGATAGTTCGTATAGCGCCCCTCTTTGATCTTCGGAATCCACGCTTCGTCGAACATGTTACTGGTGGAGAGCTCAAAATCCGGGTCTGCCACCAGAGACCATTTTCCATCACGCATTGCGACAATGGGGCGCGCTTTTTGCAAGTGCCAGAAGAGCGGCTGATGCCGGGAGAAGTCCTTCCCCGCCCCTGTCAGTAATCCTGACAAATCACTGCCGTCAAGATGCACGCCTTCCGGCTTCGGCAGATCAAGTAAACCACACACGGTCGGAAAAATGTCGACGATTCCCGCCGGCTCACCGGCCACCACATTGTTGGTGATTCTGCCCGGCCAGTGAAAGATTCCCGGCACCCGGATGCCGCCTTCCCAGTTCATCCCTTTGCGCCCCCGGAGGCCACCGGTGCGGTCGTCGCGGTAACTCCCGTTGTCGGATGCATAGATGATCAGCGTGTCTTCGGGAGCACCCGTCTCCCGAAGCTTTTTCAAGAGACGTCCGATCGCACGATCCGTGTTGTCGATCGTCCCTGAATAGACGGCCCCCTTGTCTTTGAGTTTGCCGTAGTCGTCTACGATATCATCCGGCGCCGCGATCGGGGCATGCGGCTCATGGAACCACACATTCAGAAAAAACGGGGCGCCGTTGTCCCGGTGATCATCCAGCCAGTTGATGGCTTCGTCTACAACGAGCTGGCAGGAGTAGCCTTCCAGCTTTCCCACTGGCTCCCCGTTCCGGATAAAAGTTTCCGGGTTTTTGTGGCTCGGTTCCGCGTTGTTCCATGTCGCAAACCAGTAGTCAAAACCATGTTTGTCCGGAGTCGGCTTGTCATATTTTTCCCCGGGAAGACCGAGGTGCCATTTTCCGACATGTGCCGTTTCGTATCCGGCACCTTTCAGGACCTCGGCAAGAGTGACTTCACGTTCCAGCAGATGCGAGCGTTGTCCGGCATCGTAAATCCAGCTGTAGACCCCGGTCCGGATGTGGTGCCGCCCTGTCAAAAGCGTTGCCCGCGAAGGGGAACAAACCGCACAGCCCGAGTAGAACGTTTGAAATCTCGTCCCGCCCTTTGCAAGCGCATCCAGTGACGGAGTCTTCACCGGCCCGTCGTAGCAGCCGATATCCTGATACCCTAAATCGTCAGCAAGAAGAACCACGACGTTGGGCCGGTCTGCGCCCGCAACAAATGAGCAAAAAGCGAGGCTGAAAAGTGAGAGGAAAAATTTCATTCCGGAAAGATGCGGAACATCTTCCCGATGTCACCCTCGCAATCACGCCGTCCGGTAACTTGTCGGGACCAAACAGGGTTGAGTCACCGACCTGACAGGGTTTTGCAGGGAAGGCGACCCTGTTTGCTTCTTCGAATACGCTCTACTCCTCCACCAACGTTCC
This sequence comes from Verrucomicrobiales bacterium, assembly GCA_022361255.1. GTDB lineage: Bacteria > Verrucomicrobiota > Verrucomicrobiia > Verrucomicrobiales > DEV007 > Arctic95D-9. Next base: position 5,921 of record JAKSBG010000365.1, on the reverse strand, counting down.
CCGGAAAACCTCGAGCCTCCGGTAGTCAATTCCCGGTGGACGGTGCTCCAGCAACCAGTCAAGATCATCCCGTGCGCCTTCCATGTTTTCCTCCTGCAAGCGTAGCAGGGCTCGTTGAAACCGTTCCTGTGCTGCATTCGGTTCGATCGCGAGCAGCAACTCAATATAGTCGGCCGCTCCATCAGGAGTCTTGTTTTTGTTAATCTCGAGGTCGACCAGATTCCGAAGCATCCGAATGGCGATGCTTCGCGGTTTGGCCGGCTCAAATGCGGATTTTTCCGGAGGAGATCCTAACAGGTCCCAAATTTCCTGTACTGCACCGCTGCGATTGATAACCCGCCCGTTTTCAAATACATCGATGTAAAAAGTCTTGTCCGATTCCCCGTCGACGTAATCGACTCCGACCATGAACTTTCCGGGAAAGGCTACGCCGTAGACGCCGGGAAGTTCGAGACGGCGCGCCATTTCGACGAAGATGACACTGAGCGTGATGGGAAGTCCTTCGCGATCATCGAGGACATGATTCACATAGCTGTTCGCGTGATGATAGTATTCCGTCCGGCTACCGTGAAATCCGTTTTCCTCAAACAGAAAATCGCGAAGCGCGTTTGCCAGTTCTTTTGGTCCCCCTTCCAAAGCGGCCTGATCGAGATGAATCCGGGCATCTTTAACCAGTCGTGCAAAGGAGTCACGATAATGCTCCACATCCAGCTCCGGGTCATCGATCCGGGCGATTTGCAGACCGACATCAAACAGGTCGATTTCCGACTCGGGCCGGTCCAGCGCCATCATCAGTTCATTGATGACGACCTGCCGGTGAACATCATTCTCCAGATCACGAAGCCTGCCAGCGAGGGCTTCGAGTTCCTCGGCGCGTTCGAGAAGCAGGGTTCGTCCGTGCTCGCTTTCGCGGCTCAGTTCCGAAATGGTTTCCTCGACATTTTCCTCATCGAGGAATTTCGTGATGCTTTTTGTCAATCTCTCGCGATCAATCGGCGGAAGCGATTTCACCCCGATTTCTTTGGCGACTGTGAAACTGCGGAAATCCGCTTCGGTGTGCCGGAACTTGCACAGTCCGACTTTCCCTCCGCGAAGTCCGTCATCTTCGATATCCAGAACCTCTTCGTCATTGACCCAACCGGTTATTTTTTTCTCCCCGACCCGGATCTTCAAGGTATTCCACTCTCCGGGCTGATAAGCTGCCACATCGAGCTGCTCCAGAATCGACCAACTGTACACGTCCGGCCCTTCAAAACGAGTCAGTCGGACTTTGCCCCCGCTTGGATAAAATCCGTAGTGCTTGTCTTTCCCGTCTGCGGCGAAAACCAGGCCCGCCGCGCCGGACTCGTCATCCAGCTTCACTCTCACCGAGACCTCGTAGGGAACTTCGGGAACCTTTGTCGTTGAGAGGCAAAGGGCACGCCCCCCGAATCCATCCCCCAGGCGCCGCGAGGTAATGACCCCGCCCCGCTGGCTCCAGTCCGCCCCCATGACCTGAGTCCATTGCCGTTTGTCGAGAACTCCGATGGTTCGCCAGCGGGCCATCGGCACAGGATTGGGCTTTTCGAGCAGACGTTTCAGATCATTGGAAGGAACGGCAAATCCAAGGTTTTCCGTGACCCGGTGTCGCAGGGTCACCACGCCTAACACTTCACCATTCAGGTTCAAAACCGGGCCTCCACTATTTCCCTGTTCAATCGGCATCGCGAGCTGCAGCATCGGAAAATCCGGGGTCTCCCCGTCCCCGATAAAACCGGGATCGAGCTTTCGAATCGCAGAAACGACTCCTGCTACGACGCTGAAACTGAGCCCCTGCGGTGCACCGAATCCTACAATGATTTCCCCCTGTTTGATCGTGTCACTGTCCGCAACGGGCAGTGGTTCGAGATTAAGCCCCTTCGCATCGATTTTCACGACCGCGAGATCGTAGTTGCGGTCCCAGGCCCTGACACCGGTTGCTTCGTGTTTCGAACCGTCGGGCAGTTCGATCTCAATGGGCCGTCCTTCTCCGATCACATGGAGGTTCGTGACGATGAGGCCGTCCTTCGATACAACAAAGCCGGAACCGGTCCCCCGCCTTTTGCCGTCCCTGCCAAGCTGACGCACAAGGACGAGCGAATTTTTGGTTTTGTCAGTCAGCGCCTTGACCTGTTCAGGGTCGAGATAGGACGCTTCCGTTTCGCCTTCCCCCTCGAGCTGCTTCAGAGCTTCCAGGGCATTGTCTGCGAACGGGTCGAACTCTTCCGCCTCCTCCTGGGCAACGGCTCCCGGTCTGTTCACCGGACATACAAAAACTGTTACCCCGAGAGCGAAAAACAAAAAGTGCGGAAATCTCATGGACAATCAGACTCGCATCGAGTCAGCATCACCGTAACAGTTACGAACGAAAATGAAAACCCGTATCCTGCTGCATATTTCCGCCACTTTTCTCGCCCTTCCCGCAACCGGCTCTGCGGAAACCAAGTGGAAGCAACACGCGATTGAAGCGGCTGACCCGGCCAACCATCTCGCCGGGGCGGACGGCATTCGGGTGGCCGATGCCAACGGGGACGGACGGCCTGATCTCGTTACCGGATGGGAGGAAGGGAAAACCATCCGCATCTACCTGCACCCGGGGAAAGAAAACGTCCGCGAGCCCTGGCCGAACATTACCGCAGGAAACGTCACCGCTCCTGAAGACGCGGTATTTGCTGACCTCGACGGCGACGGGCGGCTCGATGTGGTTTCCGCTACGGAGGGCAAATCCCGGACTCTTTTCGTTCACTGGGCACCGGGCCAGGGCGACTACACTGACTCCGAACTCTGGGAGACCGCGGCATTTCCCGGAACAGAAGCTTCCAGTTGGTGGATGTTTACGGAACCTTGCGATGTCGATGGCGACGGAGACATCGATCTGATTGTCGGAACGAAAAGCGCCGGGGCCGCCGTGCATCTGTTTCTCAATCCCGGAGGGGAAAAAGCTCGGTCGCTGCAGGATTGGCAAATATCGAAAGTCGCAGATGCGGGCTGGATCATGACCCTGCGAGTCATCGAACAGGGAGATCAGAAAATGCTGGTTTACTCGGATCGAAAAGGCGAAACAAGCGGAGTCTACTTTGCCCCTCTTTTGAAGGAAGCCCCCTGGATTGGAGAGCCGGTCTGCATCGGAGCTTCCGGAGAGGAAGTGATGTTTCTCGATCTCGCCCATCTCGATGACGACGACCGGCTGGATGTCGCTGTCGCGATTCGACCAAAAACTATTCGAATCTACTACCAACCGGAAAACCCGTTTCAAAAATGGGAAGACGAAGCGGATCTCGATTTGCTGCCCGAGGAATTCGGCGACGCGAAAGCGGTTCGCGTCGGATTGATCGATGATGATACCATTCCCGATTTCGCAATCACCTGTGAGCGCGCAAACGGGAAGAAAGCGGGAGCGCTCTGGGCGGATATGTTTTCGGAATTTACTGTGGTCAGTGACGCGACTGGAATCAAGTATGACCGCATCGAATTGATTGATCTCGATGGAGACGGCGATCTTGATTTCCTCACTTGTGAAGAACGAGCCGGGTTGGGCGTGATCTGGTTCGAGAATCCTCTGAAATAAGGATCCGTCTCGTTTTTTCGGAGAGCTTCGAAACTTTTTCCGTACGGGCGTGTTGAATGCTTCAACTCACCCGATATGAAAACCTCCCGGCTCCTTCTTCTTATTTTCGCCTCGCCGTTGGCTCTCTCCGCGCAGGAGATGAGCATGAGTTCCAGCGAAACGCTTTCTCCGGAACATACCGAGTTTTTCGAATCAAAAATTCGTCCGGCGCTCATCAAGCATTGTTACAAATGCCATGCCGAAGAGGGTGACAAGGTCAAGGGCGGGCTGCTCCTCGACACGCGAGCCTCCTCTCAGTCGGGAGGAGATTCCGGGCCGGCAGTTGTTCCTTTTGACCTCAACGAGAGTTTGCTCATCACCGCGATTCGATATGAAGACAGCACACTCGAGATGCCGCCGAAATACAAACTCGATGCAGATGTCATCGCCGATTTCGAGAAATGGATTGAGATGGGCGCTCCCGATCCCCGCGAACGTCGTTCCTCCACGGGAGCTCCCGAAGAATACACGAACACGATTGACCTTGAAGAAGGACGCAAACACTGGGCCTATCAGGTCCCCGTTAAGCCACGGGTCCCCGAGATCTCCACAGACGGAGCACCGGTGAAAAGTCCCATCGACGCCTTTGTCCGGCAAAAACGGGAAGAGGCTGGATTTGATGCTCCCGCATCGGCGGATGCGCAGACCATTCTTCGGCGCCTCTATTTTGATCTTGTTGGACTGCCCCCTTCCCCGGAGGAAGTGAAAGATTTTGTCCGGCAATATGAGAAAGACGCAGATGCCTCCGTATCCGGACTCGTCGACCGCCTTTTGGAGACCGATCAATTCGGTGAACGATGGGGAAGACGCTGGCTCGATGTCGCGCGCTACGGTGAATCGAGCGGAAAGGAAACCAACGCCACTTTTCCCCATGCGTGGAGATACCGCGACTATGTCATCGATTCGTTCAACGAGGACAAGCCGATCAATCAATTCATCATCGAGCAGCTCGCCGGCGATTTGCTCGATGCAGAGAATGAAGAGGACGCAGCGGAAAACGTGATCGCGACCGGATTTCTCGCGATCGGCACAAAAGGTCTGAACGAACAAAATGCGCGCCAGTTCCGTTTTGATCTCGTCGACGAGCAGATCGACACGACGACCCAGGCCTTTCTTGGAACCACAGCAGCCTGTGCCAGATGTCACGATCACAAATTCGATCCGATCCCCATGTCCGACTACTACTCTCTTGCCGGAATTTTCCTGAGCAGCAATACCATGTTCGGGACAGCGGAAGCTCTCCAGAACCGGAAAGCAACAGAACTGATCCCCCTTCCCGACTTTCTCGCAGGCGGCTTCGCCGAAAAATCAATGGGCGAACTGATCGATCTGGAAATGCAGCTCGATATGTTGCAAGAGCGCCTCGATGAACTGAATGTGGAAGCCCGGGCGGCCCGTCGCGAAGGCGACAATGATCGCGTCGTGCAAATCCGGCAGCAAAGCCTCGGGCTGCGCAACCGTGTCGGAATCAACCGTCGCATCCTCGCCGGATACAATGAATCCGGTAAAGCGATTCCCGTTGCAATGGGAATGCAGGACCACCCCGACCCTTTCGATGCGCAAATCCTGATTCGTGGCGAAGAAGACAACCCGACCGAAGGTCGTGTGCCGCGGGGATTTCTCCAGGTCATCAAGACACATGATGAAGAGCCCATTCCCTCAGATGAAAGCGGAAGGCTCCAGATGGCACACTGGATCACATCGCCCGAAAATCCCCTTACCTCGCGTGTTTTCGTTAATCGCGTCTGGTCCTGGATGTTCGGGGAAGGCATCGTCCGCTCCGTCGACAACTTCGGAACCACCGGTGAGGCACCCACACATCCCGAGCTCCTCGACTACCTGGCCGTTCGATTCCATGAACTCGACTGGTCGGTGAAAGATCTCGTCCGCGAGATTGCCAACAGCGATGCCTATCGAATGAGTTCTGAACACAACGATGCGTCCTTCGAGAAAGATCCTGAAAACACCCACCTCTGGCGTTTCAACAAGCGGAGGCTCGACGCGGAGGCAATTCGCGATGCGACGCTCTCCGTAAGCGGGAAACTGGATCCGGAGCGTCCTGACGGTTCGCTCGTATCCCGGGCGGGGGACGGTTTCGTCGGGAGAAACATTCAGGAAACAGAGCTCAATGCGGCGACGGACGTTCGCTCTGTCTACTTGCCCATCGTTCGCGGGCTCGTCCCGGAATCTCTCGCCCTCTTTGACTTTGCCGATCCGAGCCTTCTTTCCGGAAAGCGGGAGATCACGACTGTCCCCTCTCAGGCTCTCTACATGATGAATTCCAATTTTATCATCG
>JAKSBG010000325.1 GCA_022361255.1 Verrucomicrobiales bacterium | reverse complement strand
ATCGCCGGTGTGCAGCAGGGTTGCTCCATCGCTCATTCTCTCGAGATAGAGCATCGCTGAACCGGGAATGTGCCCGGCAGGGAGAAGCGTCGCTCGAAATCCGGACTCGAGCTCCTTTATTTCGCCAAAGTCGAGAGCGAGAAATTCACTCTTGTCAGGGCGGTATCTCGTTTTGGCGATCAGGTGGGTGCCTTTGGAACAGAGGATTCGCCTGTGCGGAGCGAAGTGATCCGCGTGGGCGTGTGACACGAAAGCGAAATCGCGCGGTCGATGGGGATCCAGCCAGAGCCCCGCCTCACGAATGACGGGATCTCCGCTCTCAATAGAGATTTTGATTTCCCCGGTTCGAGTCTCGGTGGAAGGCATACCTCAGGTTACGCCAAAACCGGGAAAATCTGTGCCGCAAAAATGCTCTTTCCAAGCGGGGGGAATGGTTTGAAGGTGACGGATGCGACGTTTTCTCTCCCTTACTTTTCTGCTCCTGGCGGTGAATTTTTCTATTGCCGCAGATCGGCCCAATATCGTCTGGATCGTATCCGAAGACAATTCCAAGCACTACCTGAAGCTTTTTGATGAGGCCGGGGCGGAGACTCCGAATATCGCAGCGCTGGCTCAGGACGGAGTGATTTTCACCCGTGCCTTCTCCAATTCGCCGGTTTGTTCGGTGGCAAGAACAACTTTGGCGACGGGGTGTTTCGCTCCGCGGATCGGGACGCAGTTTCATCGTCGTTCGAAGCTCGCGACTCTCCCCGAAGGCCAGAAAATGTTCATGTCCTACCTGAGCGAGGCCGGCTACTACACGACGAACAACTCGAAGAAAGACTACAATGCGGTGGAGTCAGACGGAACATGGGGAGAGTCATCAAAGAAAGCTTCCTGGCGAAATCGCCCCGATGAAAAGACTCCGTTCTTCCACATGCAGAGCCATACGCAGTCTCACGAGAGCAGTCTGCATTTCGACGAAGATTCCTATCAAAATGACAAGACGAAGCACAATCCTGATGAGGTAACGCTGCCGCCGTATTTTCCCGATACACCTCTGTTTCGTTACACTTACGCGCGGTATCTCGACAACATTCAGACCATTGACGGAATCGTGGGGGACACCGTGGCCAAACTGAAAGAGGACGGGGTCCTTGAGGACACCTTTATTTTTTACTTCGGTGATCACGGGAGCGTTTTGCCACGCGGGAAAGGCTATGTCTACGAGTCGGGGTTGCATGTGCCGTTGGTGGTTCGCGTCCCGGAAAACTTTCGGCACCTCGTCAATCTCGAGCCCGGCTCCCGGTCCGACGGGTTTGTGAGTTTTGTGGATTTTGGTCCGACCGTTCTGGAGTTGGCGGGAGTGGACGTTCCGGAAGCGATGGATGGTGAGCCTTTCCTGGGGAAGGAAGTCACTTTGGCGGAGTTGGCGCAGCGTGACGAGGCTTTCGGTTATGCGGACCGATTCGATGAAAAATATGAAATGATTCGAACCTTGCGGGTCGGCGACTGGAAATACGTCCGCAGTTTTCAGCCCTACTACCCGGACGGGCTGCAGAACAATTATCGCTACAAGATGCTGGCTTATCGGGAATGGCGCGATTTGTTCAACGAGGGGAAACTGGGTTCGGATCAGCGCCAGTTTTTTGAATCAAAGCCGCCCGAAATGCTGTTCGATCTGTCGACCGATCCGCATGAGGTGAACAACCTCGCGTCCGACCCTGCGCACGGAGCCCGGCTTGCCGAGATGCGCGAGAAATTGAATGAGCGTCTTCTTGCCATGCCGGATCTCAGTCTTTTCCCGGAAAATGTTCTCTACGACGAGGCGATGGAGGATCCGGTCGCTTTCGGTGAGGAGAACAGGCAAAGGATTGCCGCTTCGCTGGAAACGGCGAACCTTATGCTGCTACCTATGAGTGAAGCGGACGCCCCGTTGAGAAGCGCTTTCCGCTCGGCGGATCCGCTGATTCGGCAGTGGGCGTTGACCGTTTGTGCCGCGTTTGGGAAAGAAGCGGAGGAACTGGTGGAATCAGCAAAGCCTTTGCTGCGCGATGAAGACCCTGTCGTGCAGATTCGCGCGGCAGAGTTTCTCGGGTTGGTGGGTGCGGTCGATCCGAGAGGAACTTTGATAGAGGTGGTGAATGATTCAGATCACCCGGTGCTTCAACTGATGGCACTGAACTCGGTGGCCTTGTTTCATGACCACTCCGCCACTTCTTATCCCTTCGACCCTGCCTCTTTCGCTGAAATCGAGGGAGAGGCAGAAAGACGGTTGTTGTATCTCGAGGGCGACTGGATTGGGAAAAAAACGAATCGAAAGAAAGAGAAGAAATAGCGTCGGAATTCGCAGGGAACCACGGAAATCAGGTCCGGTTTGCCCTGATTTGTGAAATTGGCTGTAACGAAACGGGTTAGAGAGACTATTATATGGTGCAGGTGAAGTTTGCTTTGCGTGTCGAAAAGTCATTTTGACTTCTCTCTTTGCCTGCCTGATTTCTCAGCCCTCTTCTCTCATTTTCCCAATTTTTTCATGAACCCGAGAACTGTCGCTCTCGTTCCGGCATCTACTGCCGGGGTGCTTATTCTTCTTTTCGTTCTTTTCAATCGCACGACTGATGTTGGTGTTGAGAATGAGGGGGATTCAAACCTGGTTTCTCATTCGGGGATGCGAACTGTGAATAATTCCGATGAGTTGGAGGGCGAGTCGGCGGGCTCGGAGGAGGTCAATTCGGATTCCGGACAGATGGAGCAATCAATCACCGACAGCGCGAAAATCAAAACGCTGGGATTGAGCGACATTGATGCGGAGCTTCTGATGAAACGGCAGCAGTTTTCCAGGATTGCACCAGAGCCCGTGATTTTTGCCAAATCCGAGCTGGAAAAACTCTTTTTTGCGGAAAAAGGAGATGAAGTGGAGTTGCCAACCAACCCGCCTCTTCGAGGGATCGTTTCACATAATCATCTTCACGAGACCGGTGGGCGCGGCTTTGGGATACGTCTAAACGACTATGACGGAGCTCAGTTTTCTATCGCAGCAGAACCCGATGGAACGATCTCGGGGCACATCGTTCAGAAAGAGAACGT
>JAKSBG010000364.1 GCA_022361255.1 Verrucomicrobiales bacterium | reverse complement strand
CGCCGGCTGGGGAAAAGCGCTTCGCCGGGCTTGAGACTTTGGAAGGGGCGCCTTCTTTCAAAAGGGTGCGGACGGGAGACGTGGAATCACCTGAAGATGAGACTGCGGAAGAACCCGGCTCATCACTATCCGCAGATTCAGGTTGTGGTTGATACCGGAGTAGACATAACACGAGCAGCAAAACGGATAGTGCTGCTATTGAGAATAGCAATATTCTGGATCTGCTCATGTGCTTTGTCTAAAGAGATTGCAATTGAATATATAGTCTACTAACAAACGAGGGAGTCCTGATCAAGTGCGGTCGTATACGTATTTCCCTTTCCTCATTCTCAGACTTGACCGCGAAATGAAGGAATCAGGATGAGAATTTTCTTTTCCCTTAGCTTTTGTTTCGATTCACTTGGAGACTGCGCTTATGAAAGGTAACCTCCTGACCACTTGTACGGCCTCAGTAATACTCATGGGTAATCTTGCTTTCGGGGAAGAATTACCATTTGGTCTGACCGTTCCCGATTTGCAGCTTTCCAGTGGGATCCGCGTCTCGGATGGGAAAGCCATGCCGGAAGGGAAAAGCGCCTCCCTGCGCACTGTCGTGCAATCCTTAACTGAAAAGAAATCTGCGAAAACTCTGACGGTTACCCAGTCAGCAATCTGGCAGAACTGGGATCCGATCGGGAATCTCGGGCCTTCGAATTTGCAGGATGCTCCGGTGCTTTTGACGAAGGGACCAAACGACTACTGGATGTTCGGGCGCTTCGGAAAAGGACAACCCCGCCGAAAGAAAGGGGAAAAGGCGAAACCGCTTCCGGAATTCAAACCTCAGCCTGCTGAGGTCGAAGGCTACGATGTGCCTCTGCAAACGACGCGATTTCCCAATGTCTACGATGCCCCCGGTGGACTCAAACCGGGTAAAGGCGGATACCACGCCTGGCAAAGCCGCGACATGAAAACCTGGGTCCACCACGGCCCGGTAACGGAGGGGTTTTCCAAGTGGGTTACCAGCGCGGAATATGTCGACGGGAAAACGCTGATCTATTACGACTTTCCCAACGACCAGGATCCGCACGTCTATGTTGACAGTGATCTCACAGACGGCGAACCGGGCGAAAACAAGGGGCTGGCAGTGGCCGATCCGTCACACGGATCCGATGCCGGGTTCATCCGTGATCTTGACGGGAAGATGCATGTCATCATCGAGGACTGGAGTCCGATCTCCGCGAACAAGCGATCGTGGGACTCACCGCTTGCTGGTCACGCGGTGAGTCCGGATGGAATCTCGGGTTTTGTTTTCAAAGATCCGGCGGTCGATCACCGGACGGAACCGACCGGGAAGACGGGAACCTACAAGCACCCTCACTGGGCCAAAGAGGATCCTGACAACTACAAGACCAACCTTGCCGAGTATGAAATACACGAACCGGAACAGGAGGCTTTCGGTGACTGGGCTGCCATTGCTATCGGAGGTCAGTATTATTTGTTCGCGGACTACGATCCCGAGCACGGTGCGAAAATGAGCGTGGCCTGGTTCACCTCACCGGATATCAATAAACCGTTCACCTTTTGTGATCACATCGGCGAGGGACATCCTGATCCCGATGTTTGCTTTGCGGAAGGGCAGTTCTACCTCGCGACGCAGCAGTCGACGGACTGGGTCAGCCCCGGTCCCTGGGTGGAAAAAGTCGAAGCCCGCGTCGGCGCGGATACCGATAACGACGGGAAAGCGGATGAGTGGACGGAATGGCAGGAGGTCAAAGAAAGCTACGACTACATCGATGGATTCTCGAAGCAGGTTGCGAAAACTCCAGCGAGTGTGGATGTGTCAGAACTTCCCGAAGCATTCGGGTTTCAGGTCGAGCTGAAGATCACGGACACTACAGAAAACAAATCCAAACCGATCATTGAAGGGATTGAGCTGGAGCTTGAGTGATCGCGGGAGGAGAAAGTAACAGGGTAGGGTGCGGGACCAAACAGGGTTAGGTCATCGCCTCAACCCTGTTCAGTTGATCGGGAAACCGAATTTTTACAGGATGAAAGATCGCGCTGCCACGGTCCCGGAGGAGGTTTGGAGAATCCTGATATGGCTACTCTTCCTGTCGTTGCCGGGATTCCTTTCGGCGGAGCCGGTTTCGTTCGAGGAAGCTCATGCCGTTCTTCGTCCGGCACCGGATTTGGCGGGGAAATCGAAGAACCCGGAAGGATTGACGGGCCGGGTTGTGACGGGATACCAGGGCTGGTTCCGGGCGGAAGGAGACGGCTCCAACCTCGGGTTTCATCATTACACCTGGAACGGAAAATTCGAACCGGGCCATTGTTCCATCGATCTTTGGCCGGACTTGTCCGAATTTGCAGAGGAGGAGAAATTTCCCACCGCCTTCCGGAAAGCGGACGGCAGCGTTGCCCATGTCTTCAGCTCGCAGAACAGGAAAACGGTGAACCGCCATTTTCAATGGATGCGGGAATATGGAATCGACGGAGCGTTCGTGCAGCGCTTTGCCGGTGTTGTTACCCGGGAGTCGCGGTCCTATGATTTGCTGAAAGCGGATAACGAAAAACTGATGCTCTGCCGCAACGCTGCGATCGCCAACGAGCGTTGCTGGATCCTGATGTATGACCTCTCCGGCTGGAAAGGCGAAGACTTTGAGGCTCTCGCCTACGACTGGAAGCAACTGCGAACGAGAATGAAGCTGGGAGATGACCCGGCTGATTCCTCCTACCTGAAGCTTCATGAGAAACCTCTCGTAGCAATTTGGGGAGTCGGATTCAACGACGACCGGGAGTATTCGCTTCGCGACGCGGAGAAGTTTATTCGACTCCTGAAACACAATCCCGAGTGGGGAGGGATGAGTGTGATGCTGGGAGTGCCTTTCGGTTGGCGTGAGCAGGAGCGCGATGCGGTCAGGGATGAACATTTGCATGAGGTGCTGAAGCTGGCTGACGTGATCAGTCCGTGGGCGGTCGGTCGATTTCGCGAGGTGGACTTTGCTTCGGGAAAGCATATTCACCATCTGGTGGAGGACCGGAAATGGTGTGAGAAAAACGGGATCGAATACCTGCCGGTCCTGTTTCCCGGTTTCAGCTGGCACAACATGACGGGCGAGGACCTCGGCTCGATTCCCCGGCGTGGCGGAAAATTTCTCTGGGAGCAGTTTGTCGCGACTCGCGCTGCCGGTATCGAAAGTGCCTACGTGGCGATGTTTGACGAAATCGACGAGGGGACTGCGATCTTCAAATGCACGAATGACGTGCCGGTCGGAGACGGGGTGAAGTTCCTGACCTACGAAGGTCTGCCATCAGACCACTACCTGCGTCTGACGGGGAAAGGCCGGAACCTGTTGCGGGCCGATCTGCCCTGAGAAATAGTGATTCAGTCTCTCAGCGTCTCCATTGCGAGAACGGCTGAACGGGAGGCCTGACCGAGATGTTCCGCCATCGCTCTTGCAGCCGCGATTTCATCTTCATTGATGAGAGCTTCGAGTATTTCAAGGTGCTCTTCAGCGGAGGTGGCGTGAATATCAAAAGATACTTCCCCGACAATCTCCCGGAGCGTTTGAATGAGCTCCCCGTAACGGGCAATCTCTGCGGCAAGACGCCGGTTTCCGCAATGGGCCGCGATACAGTTGTGGAGTTCCTGATCGTGGCGCCAGTCCGGATCAGGTTTGCCTTCGTCGAAAAGATGCCGAAAAGTAGCGAGAAGATCCTGGAGCTGCTGTTCGGGAATACGACCGGTGGCAAGCCGGGTTGCAGCGGTTTCCAGTAGGGCTCGCAAATCGTAAATTTCCTGCAGCTCTTTTGCCCCGAAGGGAAGAACGATCGCCCCGCAATTCCGCTTCAACTCGATCAGCCCGAGAGCCTGCAGCTCGAGAAAGGCTTCGCGAACCGGAGTCCGGCTCGTCCCGAACTTTTCGCATGCCATTGCCTCGGTAAGCCGGTCTTTTTCCGAGCATTCGCCGCGCAGCAACATCGTGAGAAGTCCACGCATTACGGTGGCTTTGGAAGCAGGGGAGGTCGGTGTGGGAGTGGCCGCAGGCATGGCGCACATATTGTATACAAAATGGTTGTCAGGCAAACGAAATTCGATTTTAAGGGGAGTATGCGCTTGTGCCGATTCGCCTGCTGTTTCTTTTGCATCCTTTTCTACGCGGCATTTTCCGTTCCTGCAACCGCTTCTGAAAAGCCGGTTGATTTCGCTACCGAAGTCGCTCCCGTTCTGGCAAAAAAATGTCTCGGATGCCACACGGAGAACATTGCGAAGGGGGAAATTATCCTCTCGGAGCGCGATAAGGTTCTCGATCCCGGGACGGAGCTGGTGATTCCGGGAAAGGCTCTGCAAAGCGATCTTTATCTGGTCGCGACACCGGAGGAAAAAGGGGAAAAGCCCTACATGCCGGAGGATGGGGAACCGTTGACCGATCAAGAAGCGGAATTGCTGAAACGATGGATCGACGAAGGCGCCAAGTGGCCGGAAGGACTCGTCCTGCGGGAGGCGTCGAAAACCGATACCTCCTGGTGGGCCTACCAACCTCTTGCAAAACCGGAACGGAATTCGATCGATGAATATATAGACCACAGGCTGCAGACAGAAGGACTCACCCGGAATCCTCCGGCGGAGCGGCGCAATCTGATTCGCAGGGCCACCTACGATCTTACCGGCCTGCCTCCCACTCCGGAGGAAGTCGACGCATTTGTCAAAGATCCCGATCCGGCGGCGTATGAAAAGCTCATCGATCGCCTCCTTGCCTCCCCGCACTACGGCGAGCGTTGGGGACGACACTGGCTGGATGTGGTGCGCTTTGGTGAGAGCAACGGATTCGAGCGCAATTTCATCATCAACGATCTGTGGCCGTTTCGCGACTATGTCATTCGATCGATTAATGAGGACAAGCCCTTTGATCAGTTCATTCGTGAGCATCTCGCAGGGGATGTTTTTGGAAAAGGGAATCCGGACGTTGCCGTGGGCAGTGCGTTTCTCGTTGCGGGGCCCTACGACGATGTCGGAAATCAGGATCCGGTGCAGAAAGCACAAATACGGGCCAACACCCTCGATGAAATCATCAATGCAACCGGTGAAGCATTTCTCGGGATGACGCTGGGCTGCGCCCGTTGTCATGATCACAAATTCGATCCGATCAAACAGGCTGACTACTACCAGCTCTACGCCACATTCTCCGGCGTTCGTCATGGTTCCGTTCCTCTCGCTACGGAGAAGCAAACACAGGAACGTGCCGCAAAACTCGCTCCGCTCAGTAAGAAAAAAGCGGAGATCGAGGCAGCGCAGAAAAAACTGCGCAACTCCATCATTGAGCGTGGAAAATCGCGTCTGGCAGAATACGAAAAGAACTGGACCCGTCCCGCTGTGAATCGCAGAGGAACGGAGGATCGTTTTGACCCGGTGACTGCGAAGTTCATTCGTTTGACCTGTGACGCACAGGATTCCGACCCGGTCGCGAAATCCGGATTCAAGATCGATGAATTCGAAATTTGGTCGGCGGGAGAAAGTCCCCGCAATGTCGCGCTTTCCTCCAACGGCGCAAAGGCAAGTGGTGAAGCACGAAAAATTGAGGACTTTCCCGGGGCGTATGGTCCGCAGCACGCCATCGATGGAAAAACCGGCGAGCGCTTTATAGCGGCGGGCCGGGATCTGACGATTGAACTGGCAAAACCAACAGCGATCGACCGGGTTGTCTTCTCGAGCGCAAAGGGAGAGGAAAATCCCGAGCATTCGAAGTTCGGTTTTGTGTCGGAATATCGAATCGAAATCTCGGAGGACGGGGAGACCTGGACGGAAGTAGCCAATGGTCGCGACCGGAAACCGGTTGATCCCGCCAACGCGAAGGGGAGACGTTCATCGGGGCTCACTCATCTGACCTACCGGTTGCTGCAGGCGGAAATTACGGACGGGGAAAAACAGAAGCAGGCTGAACTCGGGAAGGAACTCGCCTCCGTGAACCGGCAGATCGCCGCTGTTCCGGCGCTGCCGTCGGTTTGGATGGGAAAACGTGTCGCGGCAGACGCGAAAGGTCCGTTTCATATTTTTGTCGGGGGGAGCCCTCAGAAGAAAGGGGAGACGGTGGGGCCCGCAAGTCTCTCCACGCTGTCCGAGGTAACGCCCGAATACTCACTGCCAGTGGATGCCGACGAAGCGCAACGCCGGTTGCAGCTCGCTGAATGGATCACGCACCCGGACAACCCACTGACGCCGCGCGTCCTCGCCAACCGGCTCTGGCACTACCATTTCGGGACTGGAATCGTCGATACCCCGAACGATTTTGGATATATGGGAGGAAAGCCGACCCACCCGGAGTTACTCGATTTTCTCGCCGTAAAACTGAGGGAAAACGGGTGGCGCATCAAGCCGCTGCACCGGCTTATCATGCTGTCCGAAACCTACCGGCAATCCTCCGTCTCCCGGAGCGACGCACTGAAGAAAGACGGGGCAAGTCGCCTCCTGTGGCGCTTCCCGCCGCGCAGGCTCTCCGCTGAAGAAATTCGCGATACCGTTCTGGCAGTGTCAGGAAAGCTGGATACGGAAATGGGCGGGGCCGGATTTCGATTGTATCGGTTTATGCAGGACAATGTCAGCACCTACGAACCTCTCGACGAACACGGTCCGGAGACCTACCGCCGGGCTGTGTATCATCAGAATGCGAGAGCTTCTGTAGTTGATCTGATGACGGACTTCGACCAGCCCGACTGCGCTCTATCCACCCCGCGCCGGGCGGAAACAACGACCCCTTTGCAGGCGCTCACCATGTTGAACCATCAATTCACGCTGGACATGGCGACGGCTCTGGCTGCGAAAATCGGGGAGGGGAGCCCGGAAGAACAAGCTTCGCGAATCTTTATTGCGGCCTACCAACGGGAACCGGGCGTCGAGGAAAGAAAGCAGGTCGCTTCGACAATCGAGTCGCACGGGATTCGTGCAGTCTGTCGCGCCATTCTCAACTCCAGCGAACTGATCTACCTCGATTAAAGGGGCAATTTCCAACCCCTTCTACCTGTTTTCATGAAAGATTTCCCCGAATCCACCCGACGCCGGTTCCTCGGAAACGTCAGCACCGGCCTGATGGGCATTGGTCTGCAGCAACTCCTATCCGCGGAAGGGACCTCCATCGGGAAGCCCCATTTTCCCGGCAAGGCAAAGCGGGTTCTACAAATCTTCTGTCCGGGCGCCGCTTCGCACGTTGATCTGTGGGAGCACAAGCCGATGCTGGAAAAGAGGCACGGAGAGCCGCTCCCGGGAGAGGAGAACCTCGTCAGCTTTCAGGGCAAAAACGGTCCGCTCATGAAATCACCCTGGGACTTCGCCCCGGCCGGGAAAAGCGGAAAGATGTTTTCCTCACTCCTTCCCCACATGTCAAAACATGTCGATGACATCGCGTTTTTTCATGGAATGCATTCCAAGACGAATACCCACGGCCCGGGGTGTGTCTTCGTGAACACGGGGCATCCGACCGAGGGCTTCCCCAGCGCCGGAGCGTGGATCAGTTACGCGCTCGGGAGCATGACAGACAATCTTCCGACCTATGTCACGATTCCCGATATCAGAGGGGAACCGCCGAACGGGAAAGCCAACTGGAGCAACGGGTTTCTCCCGGCGCGGTATCAGGCTATCGTCATGGCTGCGCATCAACCGATCCGGAATCTCAAGGTGCCCGGGGGAGTTAGCTCTGCAGAAGAATCGGCGACGCGAAATCTGCTGGGATTCCTGAACAACCATCATGCCGCCGCCCGTCCCGATGAGAGCGAGCTGCAGGCCCGCATCAAGGCTTACGAGCTGGCAGCGCGAATGCAGATGTCGGCACCGGAAGTGAGTGATTTCAAAAGCGAACCAACCCACATCCACAAGTTATACGGAACCGACTCCAGCAACAATCTGAAGAGCTCCTACGCCCGAAATTGCATACTTGCGCGACGCTTGCTGGAGCGGGGTGTTCGCTACGTGAATCTCTACTGCGCTTCCCGCGCCAGCGGTGTCGACGGACTTCTCAACTGGGATGCTCACAAAACGCTGAAACCCGACTACGAGCGTCATGGTCCCGTATTTGACCAGCCGACCGCTGCGCTCCTCACGGATCTCAAACAGCGGGGGCTTCTCGAAGATACCCTCGTGCTCTGGACGACGGAATTCGGACGGATGCCGACGCGGCAGGAGGGAACTGCCGGCCGCGACCACAATCCCGACGGATTCACCCTTTGGATGATGGGAGCCGGGGTCAAAGGGGGAATCAGCTATGGCGCCACCGATGAATTCGGTCGCCGCGCCGAGAAGAATCCCACCAGCATCTGGGAATTCTAT
>JAKSBG010000363.1 GCA_022361255.1 Verrucomicrobiales bacterium | reverse complement strand
GGGTAAGCGATACTCTCCCGGCGGCACCGGCGAGACTGCCGGTCTCAGCGAGTGCAATGAGCGTTTCCAGGTGGCGTAGTTCAAGCATGACTACAGAATGAATCATCGTGAATTCTATTCAAGCAGAACCTGAAAACGTTTCGTTTGGTTCACTTGGGATCTGTTCGAGAATGACGCTCATGACAGCGATCAAAACTCAAAATCTCGGATATCCACGCATCGGTGAGAAGCGCGAACTGAAAAAGGCCACCGAAGCCTACTGGAAAGGAAAACTCTCCCTCGAAGAGCTTCTTGCCACCGGCAAGTCTCTCCGCGAAACGAATTGGAAAAAGCAGCAGGACGCCGGCATTGACCTGATCCCGGTGAACGATTTCTCCTACTACGATCAGATGCTCGACATGAGCTGCCTGCTCGGCAATGTGCCGCCCCGATTCCAGTGGCAGGCGGGACAGACCGACGTCGACACCGTGTTCACGATCGCCCGCGGCACGGAGGGCGGCGCTTCGCTGGTCGGGGACGAGAAGGATTGCCAAACCGGCAAGGTTTCCACCTTTGCCAGCGAGATGACCAAGTGGTTCGACACGAACTACCACTTCATCGTTCCCGAGTTCCGCGTGGATACAAAGTTCGCGCTTAGCAGCACCAAGGTCTTCGACGAACTTGCGGAGGCCCGGGCACTCGGTCTAAATGCCAAGCCGGTGCTTGTCGGGCCGGTGACCTATTTGTCGCTCGGCAAGGTACAGGACTCGCAGAATCCCGACTTCGATCCCTTTACGCTGCTCGATGATCTGGTCGATGTGTATGAAGAGATCATTGGCAAGCTCGCCGCCGCCGGGGCCGAGTGGATTCAATTGGACGAGCCGGTTCTCTCCCTCGACCTCGACGATAAGCAACGCGAAGCACTCGTCATCGCCTACGGTCGTCTCGCCAAGGCGAAGGGCACCGCAAAGTTGCTGGTCGCGACCTACTTCGGCGGCGTACGCGACAACCTCACCGCGACCCTGGGACTGCCGGTGGATGCCTTGCACTTCGACTTCGTGCGTGGAGCTGAGGACATCGACTCCATGCTGGCGAACTTTCCCGAAGACAAGATTCTCTCCGTAGGAGTCGTCGAAGGACGCAACATCTGGAAGAACAATTACAAGGCGTCCCTCGCCGTGCTCGAAAAAGCCAAGGCCGCCGTCGGTGCTGATCGCCTCTGGGTCGCTCCGAGCTGTTCGCTGATCCATTCTCCGGTCACGCTCGAAAACGAACCGAAGCTCGACGACGAATTGAAGAACTGGCTCGCCTTCGCCGACCAGAAACTCGTCGAGGTCGTCGAGCTTCGCCAACTCCTCGACGGCACCGGGGCTACCGAAGCTCTCGCCGCCAACGAATCCGCCGCGACTTCACGCAAGTTCAGCAAGCGAATCCACAACCACGCGGTGAAGGCTCGCCTTGCCGCCATGAGGGAAGCCGACTACGACAGGACATCGGCTTTCGCCACCCGTCAGGAAAGGCAGGCCGCGAAACTCAACCTGCCCGAATTCCCCACCACCACGATCGGGTCTTTCCCCCAGACCTCTGAGGTGCGTGCGGCTCGGGCTCAGTGGAAGAAGGGGGTGCTCACTGACGCGGAATACGATCAGTTCCTCAAGGAAGAGACGGCGAAGTGCGTCACTTTCCAGGATGAGATCGGCATCGACATGCCGGTTCACGGAGAATTCGAACGGAATGACATGGTGGAGTACTTCGGGGAAAACCTCGAAGGGTTCGCCTTCACCAGCAACGGGTGGGTGCAGAGCTTCGGTTCCCGCTACGTCAAACCGCCGATCATTTTCGGCGACGTCAGTCGGCCCAAACCGATGACCGTTTACTGGTCCGAGTATGCGCAGTCGCTGACTGATCGTCCGATGAAAGGCATGCTTACCGGACCGGTGACCATCCTTCAGTGGAGCTTCGTCCGTGATGACCAGCCGCGCTCGGTCACGACGCACCAGATCGCGCTCGCGATTCGCGATGAGGTCGTGGACTTGGAGTCGGCAGGGATTGCCGCCATCCAGATCGACGAGCCGGCTTTCCGGGAGGGGTTGCCTCTTCGCCGCAGCGAATGGGCGCACTATCTCGACTGGGCTGTGAAGACCTTCCGACTGAGTGCGTGCGGAGTGAAGGACGACACCCAGATTCACACCCACATGTGCTACTCGGAGTTCAACGACATCATCGAGTCCATTGCCGACATGGATGCCGACGTCATCACGATCGAGACGAGCCGCTCGAATATGGAGCTGCTCGACGCCTTTGTGGACTTTCAATACCCGAACGAGATCGGTCCGGGTG
>JAKSBG010000303.1 GCA_022361255.1 Verrucomicrobiales bacterium | reverse complement strand
CGGCTCCCCGACTCGGGGAAATGTGGCCTCCGGTCCCGTTGGTTCGCGACGAAACGACCATCGATGCGCCCGTCGATCCCGATACCCTGACAAAGCGCTACACGGAGGAAGCTGTGACCTACATTGAAAAAAACAAGGACCGCCCCTTCTTTCTTTACCTTCCCCACGCTGTCCCCGGCAGTTCCATCACCGCCTTCGCTTCGGAGGAATTCCGCAAACGTTCCCAAAATGGAATCTACGGGGCCTGCATCGAGGAGCTCGACTGGTCGATGGGCGAGCTGTTTGCCGCGCTGAAGAAAAACGGCATCGACGAAAAAACGCTCGTGATCTGGACTTCCGACAACGGGGCTTTTCAGGGCAACCGCCGCGTCAAGCCGCTCGGGCAAAACACGCCTCTGCGTGGAACCGGCGGCACTCCCTACGAAGGTGGTTTCCGCGTGCCGTGTCTGGTGAGGTGGCCCGGCCATGTCGCCGCAGGCAGTGAAAGTGAGGAGCTCGTCACAAGTATGGATCTTTTGCCGACCGTGGCCGGGCTGGCGGACGCAGAGGTGCCGACGCACCGCAAAATTGACGGCAAAGATGCGTGGCCAGTCATCTCGGGAGAGAAAGAAGCGAAATCCCCCCACGACCGTTTTTACTATTATCGGACGACGCAGCTCCAGGCCGTCCGTTCCGGAAAGTGGAAACTTCACCTCCCCGTCAACCGGACCGCGATTGCTCCGCGGGCCAAAAACGCCTTCGCAAAACGGGAACTCTACGACCTGTCCGTCGACAAAGAGGAGCAAAACAATCTGGCTGATCAGCATCCTGACATTGTCGCCAAGTTGATGGCAATTGCCGATGAGGGACGCGCTGAGCTCGGGGATTTCGGGCGACTCGGTTCCGGACAAAGACCGGCCGGCTGGGTGGACAATGTCGAGGCATTCCGGCTGCCGGGGCTGCCGTCATTCCGGAGTGCCCCCACCGATGCGGAAGCGCTGACCGGTCCGAGACTCGGCCTGAGTTTGTTCGAATCGGATTCTGCAAGCGGTTGGGCGGAAACCTCGGCCGTGTCGCTGGATCCGGAGGACCGGAAGAAGTTTTTTGTGTCGCCCGTCGAAGGCGACCTCGTTGTTCACAACACCGCCTTGTCGCCGGATGGCAAACAGGGCGCAGCCCTCACGACCTCGCGGGAGTTCGGGGATATCGAGCTGCACGCCGAGTTTTTGATCAGTGAAGGCTCCAACTCCGGCATCTACGTCATGGGCCGCTATGAAGTGCAGATACTCGACAGCTTTGGAAAACCCGATGACGAGCTGAGTGTTCACGACTGCGCTGCCATTTACGAGCGCTGGAACGAAGACGAGCCGGATAAAAAGAAACGCGGTTACGAGGGATCGAAGCCTTCGAGCAATGCAACACGCCCCGCCGGCGAATGGCAGAGTCTCGACATCACCTTTCGCGCCCCGTGCTTCGATGAGTCGGGAAAGAAAATCGCGGATGCGACCTTTGTCGAAGTAAAGCTGAACGGCGTCGTGGTCCAGGAAAACGTCACCTGCTCCGGCCCGACGCGTGGCGGGCTTGGCAAAGAAGTCGCACAGGGCCCTCTGAGAATACAGGGCGACCACGGTCCCGTGGCGTTCCGGAATATCTGGATACGGGAAAACTGAATCTCACTGTTTCAGAGCTTCCGCGAGAGCGGGGACAGACTTTTCCACGCCCTCGACAACCAGATCAGCAATTGCCTCGGCGCCCTTTTCGTTGAAATGGGTAATGTCTCCCTCCTTCGGGCTGAACTCGTGACTCGCCGCTTCGCCGATCTTGTTGTGATAGGCGACACTGGCGTGGTAGAGGTCGATAAAAGGAACGCCGACCTCTTCCGCCACTGCCTTCGCCGCCTCGGCGCGGGGTTTGAGCGGACGCGTCACTTTCTCTCCGGGGAGTGCTTTTTCAGTCAGGTCGGTTCGGATTTTTCCTTCTCTCGTAAAGTCCCGGCGGGTCACGGAACTGACCAAAATTGGCTGTGCTCCGATGGCGCGGAATTCTGTCACGTACTGCTTCAAAAAATCCCGGTAGGTCGTCGCCGGATCGGTCTCGCGAGCCGGACCTTTTCCCGGCTGGCCGTTATGGCCGAACTGGATGAATACAAAATCCGGTTGTACCGCCAGCGCGGCGGGGAGGCGGTCTTCGGCAAGCCAGCTTTTTGAGCTGCGGCCACCGACGGCGAAATTGTGGACCGTGACGTTGGATGCAAACCGTTTCGCGAAAGCCGCTCCCCATCCGGCGTTATCCGTCACCGTGGAGTCCCCGATCAGGGCAATCGTGATTTTCGTTTCGGAATCGTCCGCCCTAGATCCGCAGAAAAAAATGCAGAACGTGATAAAGAGAACAAATGCGGTGAATGCAGGTTTTCGGGAGCAACTCATTTCAGAACAACAACTTAACAGCCATCACCGAGAGGGCAACATAGAGGGCCATGCGAATCCACTTCTCCCCCTTGTTCACACTGATCTGCGAACCGATCCAACCTCCGATCGAGTTTCCAAGAGCCAGGCCCAGCCCCGGAATCCAGAGGACCTGCCCACGCGCCGCGAAAACGATCAGAGCGACCAGAGTGAAGAAACAAATGATGAAAACCTTGTGCATATTCACCCGCACCAGATCCAGCCCCATGACCTGATGCAGCGCGGCCATGATGAGAAATCCGACTCCCGCCTGAATAAATCCACCGTAGAATCCAATTCCGACGAGGCAAAGATGGCCGAGCCAGAATCGCTTCCGGGAAAGCGGCTCAGCATTTTCCTTTCCGCCGGCAGATGGCCCGGACTTCTTTTTTCTCCATCGCTCGATCGCCATGTGTACCAGCACGGCAATGAGGATAACACCGAGGATGCGGTTGAACATCTCCCCGCGCACCAGAGTTCCCAGCCACGCTCCGGCAATTGCACCGGGCAGGGTCGCAAGCGCGAGAGAAAAACTGAGCCGGAAATCGGAATAGCCCTTCGACCGGAACCCGGTGATCGCCGTGAGATTCTGGGCAGAAATCGCGACCCGGTTCGTCCCGTTCGCCACCGGACCATCCATACCGAGGAAAACCATTGCTGGAAGCGTCAGCAGCGAACCGCCCCCGGCAAGAACGTTCAGCGTGCCGGCAACGATTCCGAGACCCGCAAGCAACAGATAGTGCCAGATTTCAAAAGACGGCATCCCCTCCGATGGACTCGAAACGCAAAAAGTTCCAGCAATTCGTTGGGAACTTCCTCGCAAACTGCAGAGTGGGCATTGACTCAATCCTGTATGGTCCGACACCCAACCCTGTATGGTTCGTCGCTTAACCCTGTTATCTCTGCTGCTGGAGTCCGCTGTGGGGGGGAACCGTACGCAGTGAGGTTTAGGAAACCGATTGTTGGGTTCCTTGACTTGCGCTCCGTTTTAATTATCCGTCGGGCTGACACAGCGGAAGCCAAGGCACCGGCCGGTCGCAGAGGGAATCCGGCCCCTCCGAAAATCGCAATGCATCAAATCACCCGGTCCGATCCAGCTTCCGCCCCGCTCGGCCCGAATCTTTCTTTCCGCGTCGAGCCAGTCCCTGCACCAGTGCCAGATGTTGCCAACAACGTGCCGAAGCCCGAACGGGCTAACGGCAATCTCGCTGTTCACGGGAGCGAGAGGAATATCCTTCAACGCATATTCCCGGCCAAACTGCAGACGCGCAAAGACTGCGTCATTAGCGAGAGGCGCCCTGTCTCCCCACGGATAAGCTTTGCGATCCGCCCCTCTCGCCGCATAAGTGAACTGATGCAGTGAGGGGAGAAACGGTGATTCCTCCCGGTATTTCTCCCAGTCTTTTCCATTGGCCCAGAGAGCGTATGCGTTGGCGCCGTACCAGGAAACGAGCATCATCGGCCACGTTTCTGTTCCGGGAACCGGGCGCCATTCTCCGTCCTGAAAGTGAAGGGGTTGGTGGATCGCCCGCCGCTGCTTTTCCCCCTCTGTAATCCAGGAAGAAAGAGTCGCTTCGTCCGGACAGGTGGCATTCAGGAAACCGGAGTATGCGGTCGTCGAGACCGGTTCGACGTCCATGAGGAATGATTCGAGATACTCGTCCTCTCCCGCGAGCTCGACTGTCGCTGCGGGGATTTCGATCTGAAGCATCCCGTCGCTTTCCCTTCGATACTGGTGAAACCCCGCGTCATTCTTCCCGGAAAACCGGGCGTTGGTTTTTTCGCGGGAAAAAGACCCCGGCTCTCCCCTTTGCGTGAACGCAGCAAAAGAAGGTCGCATTGATGAGACCACGCTGCTCCAGAATGGTTTGCCCGACTTTCTCGCCTCCACTTCCCGCCTGATCGATAGCAAATCCACGAAATCTGCGATACAGAAATCCGGGTTCGTAAAAATACCGGAATATATATCATTCGGCGAATCAACGGGATCGGGAAGGCGGATCTCGAACGTTTCCTCCACTGCCATCACAAGTTCAACCAAATCGAGACTGTCGACCCCGAGGTCCGCGACAATGCGGGTTTCCGGCTTCAATTCCTTTTCATCGACTCCCAGTTGGCACGCCACAACGTGGACGAGCCGCCTCATGGTATGATCCATTCCCATACCATCCTGTAACGGTTCGCTTCGCAAAGCATTGTAAGCTTTCTCCACTTTCGGAGTCCTATTCCCGACATGTCTCTCCTCCCGACCATCATACGGACCCGTTTCGCGATGACCCGACACGTCGCAGCGACACGTCTGGTTGAAACAGAGCGCGACCTGACCATGAATCTCTGCCGCATGCTGGGAGAAACCGGTTGCCGGGAAACGGCTGTTGTCCCCGCGATGTTGGGTGTCGATGAGGATATGCGGGAATGGT
>JAKSBG010000361.1 GCA_022361255.1 Verrucomicrobiales bacterium | reverse complement strand
GGGTCGGTGATGCGGAAAAACTTCACGATCAATACGGCTCATTATTCGAGGCCTTTCTGAAACTCGACACCAATCCGGTGCCGATCAAGGCTTCTCTCGGTCTCGCCGGAAAATGCGACTCACGCCTCCGGCTTCCGATGGTTCAGATGAGCGATGAAAAAGTCGCCGAACTGAAAAACACTCTCGAAAATCTGGGTCTAATCTAATCTCCCTTTCCATGTTGAATATTTTAGTTACCGGATGCCGTGGCCGCATGGGTCAGGCAGTCACCGCAGCCACAAGTGAAGACGAAGAAACCCGCGTCGCCGGCAGCGTCGACCTGGGCGACTCTCTGGAAGACGCGATCGCAAATTGCGACGCCGTAATCGACTTCACTCTCCCCACTTTCACGGACGAGCTCATCGAAGCCTGCCTGAAAAGCAACACCGCGCTCGTGATGGGAACCACCGGACACGATGATCGCCAGCTCGCTTTGATCTCCGATGCCGCGAAACAGATCCCGATTGTCCATGCCCCGAATTTTTCTGTGGGCGTGAATACCCTTTTCTATCTCACCCGGAAAACGACCGAGATTCTGGGGGACGGTTTTGACCTCGAAGTGATCGAGATGCACCATCGTCACAAGCAGGACGCGCCCAGCGGAACAGCCCGTCGTCTCGCGGAAATTCTCGCCGACGCAAAGGGTCTCTCCTACGACGATGACTGTCGTCATGGTCGTCACGGAGATGTCGGGGCACGCACCGACAACGAAATCGGAGTTCACTCCATGCGCGGTGGCGACGTCGTCGGCGATCACACCGTCGTCTACGCCACCGACGGTGAGCGTATCGAGCTGACGCACAAAGCGTCCAGCCGCATGACCTTTGCGAAAGGATCTGTTCGCGCTGCCAAATGGCTCGCCGCACAGGGGAAAAAGGACGGACTCTTTGACATGCAGGACGTCCTCGGACTGAAGTAGAAATTCTTCGGCATGAAGCGGGTCGGAATCAGTCTGGGAACCAACCTCGGCGACCGCTCTGCCAACTTGAAAGAAGCAATCTCCCGCTTGCGAAATCTCGCAGAAAGCGATCACTGGCTCGTCTCCGGTGTCTACGAGACAGCCCCTGTTGATTGCGCCGAAGGCGACCCGTTGTTTTTGAACTGCGTTGTGGAATTTGAAAGCAATCTGGCCCCGGTAACTCTTCTTCAAAAAACGCAAACGATAGAGTCTGATCTCGGCCGACCGAAGGAGAGAGGCATCAATGCTCCCCGAACCATCGATTTGGATATTCTATACGTAGGGGAAACCACGATCGAAACCCCAACGCTAACGCTCCCTCACCCGAGAATGATGGAGCGGGATTTTGTAATGATCCCCCTGAAAGAAATTCGCGCCGACCTGGTCGGAGGCATTTCCGGGAACCAGAACGTTCGAAAACTCGATTCTCAATCCCTTCCTTGAACAGAGAAGTGAGCCACCCTACGCGATCACCTCGCGTATCGGGTCGGCGCCCTCGACTCCAACCAGGCTTTCATCCAGCCCCCCGTGGAAAAAGGTGAGGTTGTTCGGGTCAAGTCCCATCAGGGTAAGAATCGTCGCGTGCAGGTGTTTTACGTGGTAGCGGTTTTCCACCGCGGCAGCACCGAGCTCGTCGGTCTGCCCAACGCTGACGCCCCCTTTCACGCCACCTCCCGCCATCCACATGGTGAATCCGTAGCTGTTGTGGTCGCGACCGGTTCCTTTTGCATACTCAGCAGTCGGCTGCCGCCCGAACTCCCCTCCCCATACGATGAGGGTATCTTCGAGCATTCCCCTGCGCTTGAGATCTTTGATCAATCCGGCAATGGGCTTGTCGGTCGCACCGGCGTGCTTGTTGTGATTGTCTTCGAGATCCCCGTGAGCATCCCAGTTTTCATCATTGTGAGCACCACCGGAGTAGAGCTGAATGAAACGAACCCCGCGTTCGACAAGCCGCCTCGACAGCAGGCATTTGCGACCGAAGGAATCGGTTTTCTGATCCCCAATGCCATAGAGACTCTTTGTCTCCTCCGATTCCGAGTCGAGGTCGATTGCCTCGGGAGCGGTAGCCTGCATTTTGTAGGCCAGCTCGTAGCTCGCAATGCGGGCGGACAAATTCGTGTTGTCGTAGCGGGATTCGAGATGGCCGGTATTGAGGTGGTTCAGGGAATCGATCAACATTCTCTGCTCATCCCGCGGCATGCCGTTGACATGTTTGAGATTCAAAATCGGGTCGCCCTTTGAGCGGAACACCGTCCCCTGATAACTCGCCGGCATGTAACCACTGGTCCAGTTTTTGGCGCCGGAGATGGGGCCACCCGATTCGTCGAGCATCACGACATAACCGGGAAGATTTTCGTTCACCGATCCGAGACCGTAGTTCACCCACGAACCGAGCGACGGCTTTCCGCTGATGACCGACCCGCAGTTCATCATGAGAAGCGCTGATCCGTGAATCGGCGAATCAGCGGTCATCGAATGGAGAAACGCGATGTCATCAACACAGGTGCCCACGTTCGGGAACAAATCGGAGACATGCTTTCCGCATTCGCCGTATTGTTTGAATTTCCACTTCGGCTCGACAATGCGCCCCTGATTTTTCTTACCTCCGCGACCGAAGGTTTTCACCTCAATCGTTTTCCCGTCCATGCCGTACATCGACGGTTTGTAATCAAAGGTATCGATGTGACTGGGACCTCCGTAGCAGAAGATGAAAATGACACTCTTTGCTTTTCCTCCGATCAGGGGAGGTTTCGCCTCCAGCGGGTTTTGGAATCCGCCTGTGGTCGCAGCATTCGCCGGATTAAAAAATCCATCGCCCCCGAGCATTCCGGAAAGGGCAAGTGCAGGAAAACCGCCTCCAACCGTGCTGAGAAATTCACGACGGTTCACGTTGCCGCAGAAGTTTTGAGTTGGTTTTTTCATGGGAAAGTGGGTGTGTTATACATTCGGCATTCCGCAATTTCTTAATCCAAATACAGAAACTCGTTCAAATTCATCGCCACGAGCGCGAAACGCTCCATCGCCTGTTCCTCGGTCAGGCCCCTCTCCTTCTGGAGGCGCTCGACCAGCTCGACACAGTGCTCGACCTCATCGTTTTCCGGCTCCCGCTGCGTTACCAGAGCCAATCCACGATGAATACGCGAACGGATGTCATCCTCACTGCCGGCCCGTAACATTTCGGCAAACACGGTCGCCTGATCGTTGACCAGTTTGGAGTTCAACATCGCCAGAGCCTGCGTCGGAACCGTCGTGGCAAAGCGAACCGCACAGGGTGTATCGGTGTCGGCCTGGTCAAAATCAGCCAGCATCTGGTAACGCAAACTGCGCTTTACGTGAATGTAAACGGAACGCCGGTAGTGATCCTTTTTATCCTTCGAGATCGGCCAACCTTTGCCCGGACGCGAGGCCGTCGCCAACACCTCGGGCGGAAGCTCGGGATACACCCACGGGCCTCCCTGCTCCAGATTCAGATTCCCTGACAAGGACAGAATCGAGTCACGGATTTCCTCCGCCGTGAGACGACGCATGTCGTAACGCCAGAAAAGGTGATTCTGCGGATCCTTGAGCAGGTTCTGAGAATCCGGAGCAGAAGACCTGCGATACGCCCGACTGGAAATGATCATGCGATGCATCTCTTTGAGGCTCCACCCTTTCTCGACGAGAGTTGCCGCGAGAAAGTCGAGCAACTCCGGATGAGTTGGTGCCTCGCCCAGTTGCCCAAAGTCATTTGTGCTTGGAGCAATGCCCCGCCCGAAATGATGTTGCCAGAGGCGGTTCATGATCACCCGGGAAGTAAGCGGGTTTTCCGGGCTGGCAATCCATTTGGCAAGCGCGAGTCTGCGCCCCGATGTTGCCGGACCGACGGAATGTTCGACAGGAGCATAGCTTGCGGGAACCGGTTCACTGCCCGAACCGAGAACGGACGGAAAAGCAGGCTCGACATCATCTCCCGGCGCGTGGGCCGAGCCGCGCAGATGCACCTGCAAGGGAAGCGGGTTGGGACCGGACTCCTTGACGACATTCAACGGAGTGCCGAGCATCTCCCGCTGAATCACGTTCAGTTCATTTTTTGCATCCCGCCACTCTTTGACGACGTCGCGCTTAAAATGTTTCGAGAGCGCGTTCTCCAGTTTTTTCCCACCCCGTTTCAAAGCTACCGGCAGCGTTCCCGGCATCTGCGGTCCGGTTCGCAAAGCCGCATCGATGAACTGCCCGCCTTTGGTCTGCCGGCAGTGAATTGCCAGCACATTGTTGCCGGTTTGAAACGCATCGAGAGCATCCTGCCCCAGCTCGACAACCTCATAATCCGTCACATACCCGCTCGCTTTGTAGATTTCGACTCCGTTGAGAAATACCTCCACATCTTCATCGTAGTAGATTTCGAGTACGAGAGACTCCGGAATTTCGGTCGCCCCGAAACTGGTTCGCAACCAGATCTCCGACTCTTTCCATTCTGTTGTAACAAAGGAGTTCGGTGTTCCTTTCGTTCCGAATCCCCCCTGTGCCTTCGTCCAGTTCTTGAAAGCCTTGGAACCGACTTCCTTCCACCCCGGAGCCGGCGCGGTCGTCACAAAGCTCCATGTCGCCGGAGTCCCCCGGGCATCATCCACGAAAGTTTGCACCGAGACATCACCCTTTCCGGTCTGGAATTTCCCGATCTCCTTGAGGTGGGCGATCATTTCAGCCTCCCGCGTTTCGATCTCCTTCCGCTTTGCCTCGACACGGCCTTTCCGGCCTTTTTCGAAAGCAGCCAGCTCGGCCTCACCGGCCCAGGGACGGATCGTTCCCGGAGTCTGATACGGAGTGATGCCGTGGAAGAATGACATGAAAGAGTAGTAATCTTTCTGAGAAATCGGATCCGCTTTGTGATCGTGACAGCGCGCGCAGCCCAGCGTCATTCCGAGAAAGGTCTCACTGGTGACCAGCACATTGTCGGCGAGGACATCGTAGACGTGCTGCTTGCGGTCGGCCGGCTCATCGTCCCACTGCATGAGCCGGTGATACCCCGTTGCAGTGACAGACTCCATCGTCGGATTCTCAATTTCATCCCCCGCGATCTGCTCGATCACAAACTGGTCGTAGGGCTTGTCATTGTTAAACGCCGAGATCACATAGTCCCGGTAGCGCCAGATCTCCGGCTTTGAATTGTCACGCTCAAAACCATTCGATTCCGCATAGCGAACAAGATCGAGCCAGTGACGCGCCCATTTCTCCCCGTACTGCGGACGGGCCAGCAAATCTTCGACGACCCCGGACAGGGCCTTGTCGGGATCGGCTTCGTAGCTTACGGCGAAAGCGGAAGCCTCTTCCGGTGTCGGAGGAAGTCCGGTCAGATCATAGAAAACACGGCGGAGAAGAGCCTTCGCGTTGGTCGGTTCATTTGGTGTTAAACCGGCATCGGCGAGATCGTGAAGGAGAAAAGCATCGATTGGATTAGGCTTGTCCGCGTCGATGAAATCGGCGTATCCCTCTTTCACAGACGGAATCGCCGGCTTTTTCACCGGACGATACGCCCACCAGTTGCGTTGCTCCTCTGTAATGGTAAACCCCCGCCGCTCTGATGCCGCGCCCTTAATCTCCAGCTCCGGATCGTAGGGTGCTCCCCTTTTCACCCACTCCGTCAGGATCGCGATATCCGCGTCCGGCAGTTTCTCTTTCGGAGGCATCTGGTAGTCGTCATCCGCGTAGCTGACCATCTCCAGGAGCAGACTCTTCTCCGGATTCTCCTCATCAATGCCCGCGCCGTAATCCCCTCCATAGAGAAGCCCTTCACGGCTCGTGATTCGGAAATTTCCCTTCAATTTCTCCTCCGCACCGTGACAGGAAAAGCAGTGCTCCTCCAAAATCGGAAAAACCTTCTCTTTGTAGAAAGCGGCACCTTCATCGGCTGAAACAGCAACACCGGAAAGTGACAAAGCACCGGAGAGGAGCAAAAAGAAACAGGGTTTGGTCATACACCTAACAGGGTTACGTCCCCGACCCAACCCTGTTGATTCCAGCAGAGGCAGGTCAGAACCGCAATTGTAAGGAATTCCAACCGGTTTCGAAAACCCGAAATCTATAGAAATGCGCCATTTCGCTGTGGAAAACGGGTAACGGGAGCCCGACGCGGCAACCCGCTAGGCACGACGTGCAATGCGGCGCATGCGATCGACACTTTCTTCGAGAGCATCAACGTGATCTCTCGTCAGCTGCAAGGTGTCATTCAGCTCATTCAAGCAACTCAACGCTGCCGTCGCCGGAAGGTGGTGAAGCGTCACCGCATCACTTTTGAACTCAACAACCTTCTCCTCTTCCTCCCCTTCCGGAGAACCCAGGGAAACCAAAGCACGATGAAAACGGCTTTCAATCCGGTCGACGCGCTCTGTCACATTTTCCTTCAACTCCTCCGCGTGGGACGCCAGTTTTGACTCCAGAAGGCTGATTCTCGCATCAATCTCTTCCGTCGACTTTCTCTCCCCTGTAGGGCGTGGATGCCGAGAGAAACCGGAAGGTTCCTTCTCTGACCCGGAAGCGGCGGAAAACGGGATACGAATCATTAGAGCAAACAGATTTTCAAAATCGTATCAGAAATTTCATAAACATCAATAATTAATCTATGTTTAGTAAACTTTGCTCGTTTCCAATGAGAATACAGTCCCTCCAGCTTGGCCCAGTCGCTTGACTTGCCGACGAATGCGCGGAATATGCGGAAAATCGAAACCGCTAATCCGAACCTTCCCTATGAGAATCGCTTTTTTGACCGCCGGGGGCATCGCGCCCTGCCTTTCCGCCTCGATCGGAGGACTCATTGAACGCTACAACGAAGTGGCTCCCGACGCTGACCTAATGGGCTACTTGAACGGCTACCAGGGGCTTCTCACCGGCAAATCCTACCACTTTCCGAAATCGGTTCGCGATCGTGCTGCCATTTTCTACAACTTCGGCGGCAGCCCGATCGGCAACAGCCGCGTCAAGCTCACTAATGTCGATGACTGCGTGAAGCGCGGACTCGTTCAGCCGGGGGAAATTCCCCTCAAAGTCGCCGCCGACCGCCTCGTTGCAGACGGCGTCAATATTCTTCACACCATCGGTGGTGACGATACCAATACCACAGCAGCAGACCTCGCTGCGTATCTGGAGGAAAATGATTACCCGCTCACTGTCGTCGGTCTGCCCAAGACGATCGACAACGATGTGTTCCCCATCAAGCAAACACTCGGAGCATGGACCGCAGCACACCAGAGCGCCCGTTTTTTCCGCAACGTCGCCAACGAAAACACGACGAGCGCCCGCCAGCTCATCATTCACGAAGTGATGGGTCGTCACTGCGGATGGCTCACCGCCCGCGCTGCCTACGAGTATCACGAAAGCCTGCACCAGTATGACTGGCTTCCCGACGCTCTTCTCCATCAGATCCGCTGGGACGTCGATGCCGTCTGGGTTCCCGAAATGGAAATCGATCTCGATGCCGAAGTCGAGCGGCTCAATGCCAAGATGGATGAACACGGCTCCGTTAACATCTTTCTCAGCGAAGGTGCCGGCATGGATAACG
>JAKSBG010000147.1 GCA_022361255.1 Verrucomicrobiales bacterium | reverse complement strand
GTGCAACGTTCCGGACGGCGTCTGGAAGGGGCGGAACCGCTGGCGCGGAAACACCAACTCAAACTCGCGGTGGAGAATCACAAGGACTGGAGAACCGGCGAATTTCTCGAACTGCTCCGGCATATCGAAAGCGAGTGGGTCGGAGTGAATTTCGACTTCGGCAACAATTTCGCCCTGCTCGAACATCCTGACACGGTTGCCAAGGCGCTCGACTCCTACATCATGACTACTCACATCAAGGACATGGGACTGGCACACTACGATGACGGATTTCTTCTCAGTGAAGTTCCACTCGGCAAGGGCGTCCTTGATTTGCGAAAGCTAATGGATACCTGCGAGGAAAAGAGTCCGGATGTTCAATTCAACCTCGAAATGATTACGAGGGACCCGCTCAAAATCCCCGTCCTGACAAAACCCTATTTCTCCACTCTCGGCAACGTTCCCGCGAGTGATCTCTCTGCAATCCTGAAGCTCGCACAGAGCGGCGATCCCGGTGCGCTGCCTACTGTCACCGGAAAGCCTGAAGAAGAACAAATCACCTTTGAGGCACAGAACGTGATCGAGTCCTTCCGCTTTGCCAGGCAACGGCTCAATCTTGCTTGAGTCACTCGTGCCGGAAATTCACGAACCGGTATTTATCTCACTGCCACAGGACCAACAGAGTTCGAAATTGCCGGGATTTTCCTCACCGCAAGAGGGGCATTTGACCTCGACTTCGCTTTGCGCGGCATCATTCTCCGCCGTTTCCTTCATGAGTTGGCGGGCCCGTTCATAGTCTTCGTCGTTCACGACACACAGAGCCGGCCAAACTTCGGGGAGGATTGCGACTTCCCCCGCAAGGCTGGAGAGATCGCGGTTTTTAATGAACGTCTCAATCCCGTGGGACTCGAGGATCGATTTCCAGTAGCCGACCTTCGTGAATTCAATATCGCGGAAAAGCTCTCTCATTTTTACAGTCCGGTTGGGTGATCGTAAAACTCCCAAACCAAACCGGGAAATTCCTCGCACCATTTTTCGGCGAGCGCCTTCACTCCGAAGGTTTCGGTCGCGTAGTGCCCGCCGTAAATCAGATTGATACCGAATTCCTCCGCAGCAGTGTAACTCCAGTGGGGACCTTCCCCGGTGATGAAGGTATCGATCCCGGTTTCGGCAATAGCTCCGATCTCACTGCCGGCGCCGCCGGTGATGACTCCGATTTTTTTGACTTTGTCAGGGCCCCCCGGACAAAAGTGCGCTTCTGCACCGGTCGCCTCACTCACTTTGGCAACGAGTTCCTCCCGTTCCCAATCCACGTTTGCTGACAAACCGAGCTCAATGCCTTTCCACGGAAAAAAAGGAACCGAGTCGAGAATCCCGAGGGCCTTCATCAACTGCGCATTGTTTCCCATCTCCCGGTGCACGTCGAGTGGGATGTGGGCGCTGTAGACGGCCAGCCCATGATCGAGCGCCCGCTTCAACTTTTGATAGACCGGACCGGTGATTTTCTGTGCGCCCTGCCAGAAAAGCCCGTGATGCACTACGAGAAGGTCGGCATCTGCTTCGCAGCCGGCATCGATGACGGGAACGCAGGCGTCGACGGCGGCAATGATCTTTTTTACTTCGCGACTTCCCTGTATCTGCAGACCGTTCAGAGCCTGGGGATAGTCAGGAATTTCTCCGAGACGAAGCCATTCGTCAGCCGCGGAAACAAGGTCGGAAAGTTCAGCCATACGGGGAATTTATTCGCAGGCGCGCATTCCTGCCAGCGACAATTCGAGAGGATTACAATGCAAAGGTTTCTCTGAAATCCCGATTCGTTTCCGGGCAGGACGAAATGAGGAGGGAAGGAAATCTCCTCTACAAGCGGAAGTGAAACACAGCATAAGCAGTCGCGCCCAATTCTTCGACTCTCATTCGGCGGTTTTTTCCGGCGTATCCCCAGGGTTCCAGGTAGTGCACAACACCTGCCTCCCGGTCGATTCCGGTGATGACCGATGCATGCGAAGGCGAACCTTTTTCATCACTTTGCGGAAGTTCCTCGATCTGCTCGCGAGTGAGTGCCAGAGGAACGGATTCCGATTTCGCGACAGCAGCATGGTGCTTTTCGCGCGCAGCGGATACGCGACGCCAGACGATAACGGGAAGCCCCTGGCGGAGCGACCGTTCAACGCGATCCCAATCCAGATGGGAGGAAATCCCGACCCGCATATCAAGCTCTTCGGCAACAGCGCGGTGGACGCCGATCATGTCACTGCCACCGGCGCTTCCGGTATTTTTGAAATCCGCTGATGCCGCGATCCATTCGGGGCTTCCGCGAAAACCGAGATGGTATCCGACCATGGCGAGTGAGTGGATGCCGCAAAACGGTGTCATGCCCT
The DNA here is from genome assembly GCA_022361255.1 of Verrucomicrobiales bacterium. Taxonomy (GTDB): domain Bacteria; phylum Verrucomicrobiota; class Verrucomicrobiia; order Verrucomicrobiales; family DEV007; genus Arctic95D-9. Next base: position 6,187 of record JAKSBG010000147.1, on the reverse strand, counting down.
GAGTGAATACCGGCAGCCCCTCAATTCGGATTTCCCCCGTTTCACTTTCCACGACATTCTTCTCCAGCATGGCCTGCCGGTCGCGACGGTCCGCCCCGCTCCATTCCGGAGAAATCAGCAGGTTCGGTTCGTTGCCGCGCCGGAAAATGTGGAGGCTCACCGAATGATCCTCGCGTTCGATCAGCCGGAGAACAAAGTTGTCCCAGCGATACTCCGTAAAGCCGGCGCGCAGCATCGGGTGCCTGCCCATGACGCCGCTTTTCCCCCTCCCGCAGCCCTCTTCGAGACGCTCCCGAACGGATTCCGCCACCCTCTCGAAATGGCGATCAAATTCGTGTCTGCGGTTTCGACCCTCCGTCCGCGCTTCCCTGTCTTTTTCCCCTCCCGGCTGATATCCAAAGTAGAGTCCGGCATCCAGAAAGTGAATCGCAAGCTCAGTGGTTTCCGATCCGTCGCTGTAAGCAACTACTGTCATGGGCACTTCTCCCATCACAACGGGATTGGCAGTCATGCGGCGAACTTTCATTCGGGGTAGCGAAGGCTCCTCCGACCAGGGACCGGAAAAATCCTCTTCTTTCCATTTCGCCTCGTCGAGAAATTCCTGCGTTAGATCCGCATTGAACCGGGGAAAGGCCGGGATAATCGGAATCGCATTCCCGTTGCCGAAAAAAGAATTGGGAATCGCCTGCGTTTCGGGAACCAGAAACAGCAGCGCGAGGAAAGGGAAAATCCGGGCGCTCATCCCGCAGATTCTATCAGATACCGCCCCCTTCTCACAACAGCATTCCGAGATACTCCCACAGGGCTGTCTGCACATCGCGAAAGCCCCGTCCCTGGGGAATCACATACATCGGCGAGAAGGACATCGGCTGAGACCGGAAATCGCTCGGCACCGGTATCACTTCCAGCCCCGCCCGGTCAGCTTGCTTCATCGCCCGTCGCAGATGCGAAGCGGAACTGCTCAATCCAATTCGTTTCCACTCCGGGTTTTGTTTTGCGATGCCGGCCACCGCAGTCAGTTCTTCCGCCGTGTTTCGTGGCTCGGGAACTTCGATAATGGATTCCGAGGGAATACCCAGAGTCGTCCAGATCTCGGCGGTCTCCTGCGACAATAGTCGGTCAGCCCCGCGTTCAGTGATGCTGCGACCGGTTGTGATCAATTTCCCTGCCAGCCCTTCCTGATAAAGCATCGCGGGTTTCAGGATGCGATCCCCGTGTGTTCCGAGCGCAGGTTTCCCCGCCGGTGATTGTGCGGTTCCCCCGCCCAGTAAAATGATGACATCGAATTTCTCACCGGGAGTTTCAAAGGGGTAAAACGGCTTTTCCAGATTTCGCAAAAGGGCGTTCCCGACGTAGGGGTTGCCCGCGAGAGTAAAGAGGACCCACGCGCTGGTCAGAAGCGCGCGGGTTTTGCCTTTCACGCCCGGCCAGCAGACGAGGAGCAATCCCGTGATCCAGAGAAACCCGGACGGCAGAATCAGAAATGCGACGACTTTCATCGCAATGAGTTTGCTTCCGCTCAGGGCAAGCAGGCCCGCAATCAACAGAAGCGGAATCAGGAGGGAAGTAAAACGAAACAGCTGCTTCGGAGGCGCGGTCATACTTCCACGATACGTCTAAAATCGGGACAGACTTTCGAATTTTCGCCAGCCCATGCTCTCGGTTTCCATTCAACGATCGCCGCGATAGCGATACCCAACGCCCCGAACCGTCTCGATGAGTTCGGGCGCTTCGGGGTCGTCACCGAGTTTTTTCCGGAGTTTCGAAATATGCTGGTCGAGAGTTCGCGACTCGGGGTAGTAGTCGATTCCCCAGCATTCATTGAGCAGATCATCCCGACTGACAACTTCCCCAACTCGCTTCGTGAGGAGACGCAGGATCCCGATTTCCCGGGGAGTGCATTCGATCTCCTCATCTCCGGAAACAGCACGAAGCTCTTTGGGATACACTTCCCATCCACCGACCGAAAAAGTTTTTCTGGGAGAGCTCTTTCCCTTTGCCCGGCGAAGCGCACCCCGTATCCGGGCGATGAGTTCCCGCTTTCCGAATGGTTTTCGAATGAAATCATCGGCTCCCAGCTCCAGTCCGACAACCACATCAATCTCTTCATTTTTCGCAGAAAGGAACAGGATCGGCGTGTTCGGATCTTCTCCCCGGATTTCCCGACAGACGCTGAAGCCGTCCTTTTCCGGCATCATGATGTCGAGGCAGATCAAGTCAGGTGCTTCCGCCCTCCAGGCAGCTACAGCCAGCTCGCCGTTTTCCACGGCGAAGACGGTGAAGCCTTCCCTCGCGAGCGATACTTCGATACTCTCCCTCGTCACGGGGTCATCTTCTGCAATGAGAATTTTCATGGGTGTGTCAGGGGCAAGGTTACACGAAACACCGCGCCGTCGCTGCTTTCGATCAGTTGCAAGTCTCCCCGCATCCGGCGGCAGAGATCGCGGGCGATGGTCAGCCCCAGTCCGGTTCCGGAAACGCCTTCATTGATTGCATCCCCGGATCGTTGAAAGGGCTCAAAAATCTTTTCCCTTCTTCTCTCCGGAATTCCCGGGCCGAAGTCACGAAATTCGACATGCCACTTTTCCTGATCAATCGACTCGGTCAGCTCCAACTTGTTCCCGCCGGCAGCATATTTCTCGACGTTGGAGAGAAGGTTTCCGAAAACCTGGGTCAGCGCATCCGGATCGGCTTCCACTTCGATTGGATCAACCGGGGAATGCGACACGTCGATTTTTCGATCCCGAAGCGACATCCCGAACTGATCCAGCACGTCGATCAGGATACGTGAGGGGGCAACAGAGACGAGGTGAACCTTTTCCGTTCCGTTTTCTGAACGGGAAAAAGTCAGGAGGTTATCGACGAGACGACTGAGCCGCCCCGCTTCGTCAGAAACTCTTTCGAGTCGCCCCTCCGCTCCATCGGGGTCATCGTCGATCATTTCACGGGCGAGGTCGACATTGAGCATCATGTTGGTAATCGGAGTGCGAAGCTCATGAGAGGCCCGGTTGACAAAGCTGACCCGCTGCCGCGCCACGCGGTTTGCCCGGCGCAAAGCAATCGCCAGAAAAACCGCCCCGGCAAGAATGGTGAGTGCCACCACCTGACCGGCGAGAAACCAGGGCCAGTCGCGACTCCGAATCTCTTCCGTTTTCGCGAGAGTTTCCAGGGTCCAGGTTCCGAATCGCATCGATGCGGGAGATCTCACGATCTCACCGCCAGCTTTCGGAGGCACCCCCGCTTCTGCGATCACCGAATTGTCCGGGCCGACCAGTCGAATGGCAGCCGCTCCGCTCCTTTTCACTAATTCAGACAGACCGCCGGTGATCGCATCATTTTCAGCCAGCCATTCTCCCGTGACACGGCCAACAGACCGTTGATCCAACCCTATCAAAACAACATACTCCGGTCGGGGATGAACCCACCGAAATAGTTCACCGACACCTCCCGGCAACCATCCCCCCGAACCGACGCGTCCTTCAAAGAAACCGGGATCGATTTGACGAACCCGTCCTTCCTCTTCGACAGAGCCTGCGGAACCACCGGAAAAAACAGGTCTCGCAAATCTCTCCGGATCATAGGGAAGCTCCCCTTCTCCTACATTTCTCACCTCCAGAAACAGAGAGTTGCCGTTTTCAGAAAACGGCAACCAGGTAATCGTCCTCACTCCGACAAGGCGGGCAGCTGTGCTTTCGAGAGCAAAGGTATTCTGCCTCGATGAGGAGACCATCGCAGACAGTGCCGTCAACCTGTCCTCATATCGGAGATAAAGCCGGTCGAGTTCCCTTTGCAAGGCCAGCGCCCGCTCCTCCACCAGATCATGCTGAAAAGGGACAGAGCGCACTTCCGTGCGCCCCGTAAGGACAGATGTAATCAGCCCCATTGAGAGAGCCAGCAACAGACCGGCTCCAATAACTCCCCAAAATCGCATCACCGCTGATTGAAGGTATCATGATGGGAAAAGAACAGAAGTTTTTTCGATAGATCCGGAGCTCCGCTTTCATCAGCAGGAGTGCCCACTGCCACGAGCATCTCACCTTGTGGAGACAGAACAACCTGCCCCGTGAAGGTGGTGTTGAAAATCCGGGGAAACTGCACGGAGGGTTGCCACTTTCCATCGGCTTCGGCACGGTAATTGATGGAGTATCCATGCATGGAGGAGTATCCGAGTCGCTGGTTTAAATCAATGCGCCCACTCGTACTCATGACCGGATCAATCTCCCAATCGGTTCCCAGGGCACGCGTTTTGAAATCCTTTGGCGCCGCTTTTTCTCCCAATGCCGCAGGAGGATCAAACAGGGTCGCAAACTCAATTGTTTCCCCGTTCTGAATTTTCGCACGCTGACCACTGGTTGGAAGCAGCTTCGGCGATGCGACGACAGACACGCCTTCCACATCATCCGCGAGAGCTTTCTCGATGCGGCTCCAGGCCCCTCCATGAAAAAGGTCAGGGAGATCGCTGCCCGTGAGCCAATCATGCCAGATTTCAGCAGGGACCTCGACGAGGGAGCTCCGAAGACTGATCTGGCTTCCCGTGGCCTGGACCGTCTCCGGTTTGAGACTCGTTGCTATTTTGACAAGGTCGGGCCGAATGAACACCAACACAACCTCCTCCGTTTTCCCACTCGCCGAAGGAGCGTCAAACTTGGTGACCAGGCGGGATTCCCCGATCGAGAGATCCAACTGAGAAACCACATACTCCTCCCGGAACAGCGGATTCATGACATCTGATTCCTGAAGCCGCTCATTTGGAACCCGTGAATCGGGAATTTCTCCGAGGTGCCGGGAGTTTCTGAGGGCGAAATTCAAATTCAGCGTCTTTTCATCGCTTCCCAGAACGGGATCCACTTCGAAAGTGCTTCCGACCGCCTTCACTTCAAAAGTCTTCGGAAAAAGCGGGCCGTTTCCGTCAAAAGCGAGCAGCTCCCTCTCCTTGGGAGAATACAATTGGAGGGCATTTTCCAACTTTGTTCGCTGACCGCTTCGAGCCAGAATGGCGAGAGAATCGACCACACGCGCCGTTCCGGTCGCCACCTTTTCCCCGGCGAACTTTCGCCATTGTGTATCGGTCAGACTTTTCTTTTCCCCCGCCATCACCTCATTGAGAGGCATCGAGACGAACTGAACATCGATGACGATATTCAAATCGTGAGCGATCTCTCCCGCCTCTTTTTTCCCGCCCGACTCGCGGGTGTAGGGATCCTTTTTCTTCGTTTGCTCCTGAGCAAAGGCTCCGGTGAATGCGAGACCGCTCAAACAGGCCAAAATGGGTAGCTTCTTCTTCATTACTGATTTCCTTTTTTTCTTTCTCTTCCGGCTATCAATTACTTCTTCCGCAGGGTTATTTCCTCCCGGTAACTTTTCCGGCCTGAATCATCGGTAAAACGGGTGAACGCTTCGAGAAAGATCATCCCTTCGCTCTTCCACTTCACGACAAAAAGCATGTGGGAAAAATTGGTTTCGTGAAGTCCGTGTCCTGCATCGGGACCCTGCCCTGCGCCGCCTATCGTGCTGTGCAGGTAAAATGGAAAGGGACCGTAGGTTGAATTTTCAGGGTGAGTCTTTCCAACCCACTTGAACTCCGCCTTTCCGTTCCCGGAATCGACGATCTCCAGTTCCACGACACTGCGCGTATTTTCATCAACGTTGACCCAATTTCCCACCAGGGGAGAGGAAAACGCAAATCCGGCGAATCCGGCGAATCCGGAACACAGAAGGAGTGAGAATACTATTTTGGAGCAAGAGCTTTGTTTCATACGCCGACCAGTCTAGCCGACGTTCGGAACCTTGTGTCAAAGCACGGTGCGGGAACTGTAAAAGTTCGGTAAAAACCACATCGAAAGGGAAAATCCATGCCACCAATTTTCCCCGCGCACTCCGGAAAAGCCGTGCTACTGTCCGCGCATGTTACAGGCAGGTATCGTCGGTCTTCCCAACGTGGGCAAATCCACACTTTTCAACGCAGTCACCCGCACCCGCAACGCGGAGGCGGCCAACTACCCCTTTTGCACAATCGATCCGAATGTCGGCGTCGTGACCGTCCCGGATGAACGCCTCGAAGCACTCAGCCAACTGAGCGGCTCGCAAAAAATCATCCCCGCCGCGATCGAATTTGTCGACATCGCCGGACTCGTCGAAGGAGCATCCGCCGGAGCCGGACTCGGCAACAAATTCCTCGCCAATATTC
>JAKSBG010000269.1 GCA_022361255.1 Verrucomicrobiales bacterium | reverse complement strand
GGGCACCATCGCAATCTTCGCGAACCCGGATATTTTTTTCCTGACATAGTCGCAAAATCTTTTCCCGATTTTCGGGGGAAAGCTCAACCGTCACAGTGTCAAACCACGTGCGGTTCCGGACGACAAAACCGGCATCCGTCAGTGCTGCGGCAAACCGGCAGGCAAGCGTATGAACTCGCGATGCGATCCGCTGAAGCCCCTCCGGTCCATGATAGACAGCATAAAAGCCGGCGATTACCGCGAGCAGGACCTGCGCCGTGCAAATGTTCGAAGTCGCCTTCTCCCGGCGGATGTGCTGCTCCCGCGTTTGCAGAGAAAGGCGCAAAGCAGGTCGTCCGTCAGCGTCACGTGATACGCCGACCAGCCTTCCCGGAAGTCGTCTCTTCATTGCATCCGAACAGGACAGGAAAGCCGCGTGCGGCCCCCCGAATCCCAGCGGAACACCAAATCGTTGTGCACTGCCGACAGCGATATCCGCGCCCCATTCCCCGGGAGGCTTCAAGAGAGTGAGAGATAAGGGATCAACGGCCGCAACGACAATTCCACCGGCCTCATGACAGGCGGCGGAAACGGCCGAAAAATCCGTCAACTCCCCCCCCTCCCCGGGACATTGAAACACCGCACCGATCAATTCATCGGAACGGGCGGAAAAATCGAACTCATTCGGATTCCCTGTCACTATCTCGATATCGAGTGGTCCACACCGTGTTCGCAGCACCTCGATAGTTTGGGAAAAACAGTTCTCATCGACCAATATGACGCTGCCTTTTGGTCGTGCACCGGCTGCCATCGCGACTGCTTCCGCCACCGCTGTCGCTTCATCGAGAAGAGACGCATTGGCCACCGGCATGCCCGTAAGCTCGCAAATCAGAGTCTGGTAATTGAGCAATGCCTCGAGTCGCCCCTGCGAGATCTCTGCCTGATAGGGAGTATATGCCGTATACCACCCCGGATTCTCGAGGACACATCGCTGGATCACCGGGGGCAGGACGGTGTCATGATAGCCCCGGCCGATCAGGCAATCCCGAACGACATTTTTCTCCATGTGCTCGTGGAGCGCCGCGAGAGCCTCTGTCTCGGTCCGTGCCGGAGGAAGTTGCAAAGGCCGGTTTTCCAGCACAGCCCCGGGGACGACCTGACGGGTCAATTCATCAAAGGACTCGCAACCAATCTCCTCCAGCATCTCCTCCACCTCCGTATCGGAAGGCCCGAGGTGGCGCAAAAGAAACGGGTCTGCGGAATCAGGAGACGTGCTCACGATAGCTCCCCGCATCGTGCAGGCTTTCAAGTTCTGAGGAGTCGGAGACTTTGATTTTTACCATCCATCCGGCTCCGTAAGGATCTTCGTTTATGGGCTCAGGGGCCTCAGCGAGTCCATCGTTTACTTCCACAACCTCACCGGAAACCGGAGCATAAATGTCGTTGGCAGCCTTCACCGACTCAACCACCGCAATGGCTTCCCCCTTCGACACAGTCCGCCCGACCTCGGGAAGTTCGAGATAAACGACATCTGTCAACTCGGCCTGGGCGTGGTCGCTGATTCCGACAAGTGCGGCATCGGGTGAGCCGGGATCGATCCACTCGTGTGAATCGGCGTATCGAAGATGATCGGGAACATTCATGGGTGGTCGGACTGATACATAAAAGCAAAAAGTCAGGCGCTGACAATCAGAATCACAGGAAAGGTTTTTTCACCACCACAGCAGGGAACTCACGGTCTCGAATCACAATGACGACCTCCTGTCCGGGCTTCGTGAAAGCAGCAGGAAGGTAGGCCATACCAATACCGGTACCCAGAGACGGGGAAAGCGATCCGCTCGACAGCTCGCCGATGGGATTTCCGGTATCGGCGCGAATCTCATATCCCTGTCGGGGAGGTGGTGCTTTACCCGTCATTCGAATTGCAGCGAGCCGGTTCGGAATCCCCTCTTTTTTCTGAGCAATGAGAGATGAGCGCCCGGTGAAAACCGCCTCTTTTTCCAACTTTACAAAAAACCCCAGGCCTGCCTCGAGCGGAGTATGCTTTTCGTCAAGATCGGAACCGTTCAGCGGATAGCACTTCTCCAGACGAAGAGTATCCCGAGCACCGAGTCCGCAGGGGGTAACACCTGCCTCCAGAAACTGATCGAACCAGTTCCCGATCGCTTCGTTGGTATCAAAGAGCTCAAACCCGTCTTCCCCGGTGTAGCCTGTCCGGCATGCGATCCAGCCCTCTTCATGCCGCACAATCCCGTTCCGCTCCGGAAGATCCAGATCCGGCCTCAGCGTCTTCCATATCTCTACACTCGCAGGCCCCTGAACTGCCAGCCCGCCCCAACTCTCGCTCTGGTTTTCGAGAGAGACATCGCCGTCGCAATGTTTCTGCAGCCAATCGATGTCCTCGGCGATTTTCGAAGCATTGACGACGAGAAAATAGCGATCTTCCGCTTCGCGATAAAGGATCAAATCATCGATCACACCACCGGATTCATTCAGCATCAGGGTATATTGCCCTTCCCCGTCACGCAAAGAGCCAACATCGTTCGTCAGCATCGTATTGAGCCAACTTGTGGCCTCAGCCCCCGATACAATCAGCTCCCCCATGTGGGAAATATCAAAAACGCCGACCGCGTCCCGGACCGCTTTGTGCTCTGCCACGATTCCCTCATACTGGATCGGCATTTCCCACCCCGCGAAAGGGAGGAACCGCGCCTTCAACTCGACGTGCCGGGAGTGCAATGGCGATTGCTGCATGAAGGGACCTTGGGCTGGGTCAACCGATCCGTCAATGGGTAGGAAAACGAAACGGCGCAGACTGCATCATGATTCCACCTCCAATTCAGACGGGAACCTGGTCGGAATCTCTTTTCCACAACCGGAATCCCGATATCCATTCAGTCGGAATTGGCGATTGAAATACAGGCTATCCCCCGCCACGTTCCCGCGATGATTCACGAGAAAGGAAATGCCATTCTGAACGGGTTGGAGCAGAAATTCGGAAAACTTGCTCTGCCGCAGATTCTCCGATGGATTGCCTCTTTTCAAGTTTTGACATGGGGACTCGCTCTGGCCTTCCCCGATTTCCTGGAATGGCTTTCATTCGACAAGGCGAAGGTGATTTCCGGCGAAGTCTGGCGCATCTTTACCTGGATTTTTTATCCCAGGATCCCCACCTCGGGCAGTCCGATGTTCGACATTCTTTTTGTGGTGATCGCGCTGCTGTTCATGTTTTTTATCAGCGACAGCATTGAGTCCCAGTGGGGCGAATTCCGCGTCAATGTCTACACCGTCGCGACCATCGTCCTGCTTTCACTGGCTGTTCTTATCATACCCCATATTGCCGGAGTGGGTGGATTGATGACCGGGGTATTCTTTTCTGCGGTGTTTCTTGCTTTTGCGACAATGTTTCCGAATCAGGTGATCCATCTCTTCGCGATTATCCCGATCAAAGCGAAGTGGCTGGGCATCGCAAACGCTCTTCTGCTCGCGGCATCCATTCTCGGGACAGGTCCGGCTCTTCCTTATCTCGCCTTTATCGCCCTTGTTGGCCTGGCACCCTACTTTCTGGTGTTCGTCCCGGGCTTCACCTCATCCATAAAGCAACGAGGGGAAGCCTCGGTGAGAAAACACAACTTCGACCGGGCGGTAAGTTCCAGTTCAGAGGCGTTTCACACCTGCGAATCATGCGGCGCTACCGACGTGACTCATCCTGAACGAACGTTTCGTGTCACGGCTGAAGGTAGTGAATACTGTGATAACTGCCGTCCCCCGACGTCGCCCGAGCGGACCAATTAAACTGGGACGGTATCAGTCGTCCACGTATTGAGCCTGATATACCTCCGGACGCCGCGACCGGATGATCTTCGCAACCCCGAGTCCGAGAACAGCGAGGCAGAGAATAGAAACAATCAGGTAGATGTAGGTCCAGTCCATCGGAAGCTGAGTCTCCGCAAACATACCATCCGAGGGAGCAGAACTGCGCCCGTTTTCATCAACCGTAAACACGCGAAATTCGTACGTGGTTTTCGGCATCAGGTTGCGAATCTCCGCCTTTACGAGCCGGTCAACTTTTTTGATTTTCACATTCTCGTAAGGTATCCAGGCATGAACAGGCATCCCACTTCCGCCATCGAGCATCCCGGAAAGCTCCACTTCAAAATCATAGATATCGGACTCCCTCGGAGCAGTCCAGGCGAGGGTAATCGAATCCGAATCAGTTTTTAGAATCGACAAATCTTCCGGGCGGCGGATGTTGAGGTTTACATCTCTGCCCTTGATGGGTCGCGTAAGATTTCCGAGAGGACTGGTCAGAGCCTCCATCTGTTCCTCGTTAAGTTCCTCGAACCAGATTCCATCGTCGCCCTTGGGAGAACCAACTTTCGGAACTCGTCTGTCGGAGCCGATAATCACCGGATCACCAACAGACGAAGAAGGGGATCCGATTGCGGCAACGGCTTTAGCTTCTGCTGATTCGGGAAGCTTCACAGGGGCAGTTGCCGGAGTTTCTTTTCTGCCGGAACTCAACCGCAAACTGCCCAT
>JAKSBG010000167.1 GCA_022361255.1 Verrucomicrobiales bacterium | reverse complement strand
CGTTTCCGCCGCCGATATCGAGCAGGCCGCACACTGGTATGGGGCCGCCGAGCGGGCTGCGATCTTTTACACGCTTGGCATCACCGAGCACATCTGCGGCGTCGACAACGTGCAGAGCCTGTGCAACCTCGCCCTGATGACCGGCAACCTCGGCGTCGAGGGAGGCGGAATCAATCCGATGCGGGGTCAGAATAACATTCAGGGAGCCGGCGACTGCGGAGCGGTTCCCGCAAACTTTCCCGGCTTCCAGCCCTGCAATGACCCTGCGAGCGTGGAAAAATTCAACAAGCTCTACCAGCAGCAAATCGATCCCGAACGCGGAATCACAAAGGTGCGCGCTCTTGATACCTGCGGAAACGGAATCCACGCGATGATCATCGACGGGGAAAACACCGTGGTCTCCGATCCCGACCGCAACCACTGTACTCACGCGCTCAAAAGTCTCGATCACCTCGTTGTCATCGACATCTTTCTCACAGAGACTGCGGAGCTTGCCGATGTAGTCTTTCCCGCCACGGCCTGGGGGGAAACCGACGGCGTCCAGACAAACACGGAGCGGCGGGTGCAGCGACTTCGCCAGGCGGTTCCTCCGGTCGGCGAAGCGAAACCCGACTGGTGGATCGTCAGCGAAATCGCAAAACGTCTGGGCACTCCGGGCTTTGAATACAACTCCGCGAAGGACGTCTTCAACGAACTCTGTGAGCTCAGCCCTATTTATGCCGGCCTCGACTGGGACCGCATCGAGAACAGTGAATACCAGTGGCCGGTTCCGGACAAGGATCACCCCGGCACTCCCCGCCTCCACGAGAAGGAATTCAAAAACGGCCGGGGCCTCTTCAAAATCATTGGCTACCGCGATCCCGCGGAAGTAATCAGTGAGGAATTCCCTCTCTGGCTTACCACCGGGCGGCGCCTGCAGGCGTATCATACCCGCACCCAGACCGGCCGAAGCGCCGGGATTGAATACCTTCTATCCGAAGAGTCTCTCGAAATACATCCGGAAGACGCCGAGAAACTTGGACTGACCCACGGAAGTATGGCGAAAATGTCGAGTGCCCGCGGCTGTATTGAAATTCAGGTGAAAGTCACTGACATGTCCCCCCCGGGCACCGTCTTCACTTCGTTTTCTTTCGCCAATGTTCCCGTCAACATCCTGACCGGATCAGGGTATGATCCCGTGACGGAAACTGCCGAGCTGAAAGTTTGCCCGGTTCGAGTCGAGCCAGCCTGAAAGCGCCTCGAAACAATCACGAACCGGTCCCCTACTCATTGACCGGAACCGCTCCCGGAGGAAAAGCCTCCCGTCAGGCAATGCTGCGGATTACCTTCTCCGCAATAGGCTTATGCGTGGGTCGCGCTACCGTGATGGGTGTAGTATTGCTTTCGCCCTCTTCATCGAGAAGGCGGTAAACCTCACGGCGCAGATCGTTGTCTCCGGCGCAGGCAAAATCGACAAAAACGGCCTGCTCTGACTCCGAGCATTCAAGGGCTTCCTGAAAGATAGCAAAGGCTTGAGAAGAATTCATAGAAGAGAACGTTTGATTCACTTCTACGAACTTCTTAAACTTTTAAAGTTTTTGCAACTCAGGGGCGGGAATTACCCCAAAGTATTCCAAGTTTTGAGAAATGTCGGGAGAAATTTTTACAATTCAGCCCTCTACTCCTTTCTTATCGTCTAGCAGCCATAAGCCTCATTATAAAATAGAGGAGCTGTCCGATCGAAGCGAGAGCCGCTACGGTATAGGTCATCGCAGCCCAAAACAGCGCGTTCTTCGCCTTGTCATGATCGACATTCCCCATCACCCGCGACTCATCAAGCCATGCAAGAGCCCGGTTGCTGGCATCAAACTCCACCGGCAAAGTAATGATCGAGAACAGGGTCGTTGTCGCAAAAAGGATTACCCCAATCAGCAGCACTGTTGTGTTTCCGTACGCGGCCATGAGGAGACCCGCCATGAGCACCCAGTTCATGAACTTGCTTGCAAAACTGACGACAGGAACCAGAGCTGATCGCATCTTTAAGGCCCCGTATGCTTTGGCATGCTGAACCGCATGACCACATTCATGTGCAGCCACTGCAGCCGCAGCAACATTTCGCTGAGAGTATACTACCTCGCTAAGATTTACCGTTTTCTTCAACGGGTTGTAGTGATCAGTCAGCTGCCCCGGGGTGGATATTACCTGCACATCCTGAATCCCGGCGTCCTTTAGCATGCGGTCGGCGATCTCAGCTCCGGAAAGGGAGATTGATCGTTGCGAATACTCTGCAAAACGCTTGTTCAGCATCGAGCCGACCCAGCGACTCAGCAGCATAAACCCGACGGTTATGATGATGTAGAAGAGGTTTCCACCTCCGAGATGCATGCCATTCATAGTAGGAAATTGTGAAGTCGGAAAAGGATAAAGAAAAACGCGGGGCGTTCAACTCTTTGGGACACAATTCGCCCCACTTCCGTTGAAACTTTTCACCGAATCCTCAATGCGTTTTCCCCGGACTCCTCCTGCATCCGGGCATCCAGACTTAAAATTTTGAATACCGCCGTATGAAAACGGACGAAATTTCGTAATGCCAATCTTCGCTGATTCCCTTCAGATCCAGGACGGCTAATCTCATCACGACAGAGCATTTGAGCGATTCTTACCAAAACTTGTAAACCCCTATACTAAATAGCATTGCGTATTAATGCTATAGAATAACTGAACTTATTGAGGTTCCGTAGAAGAATGGAACGCCACTGCTTCATGATCGCTTCATCCCTACTTGTGGGTGCTGCCTTCTTCTCCGCATCTGCAGATGAAATCGACTTCGCCCGCGATGTGCAGCCGATCTTATCGGACAATTGCTACGCCTGCCACGGTCCCGACGAACATGACCGCGCTGCGGATCTTCGGCTCGATACTCCGGAAGGTGTAGCGGCTGTGCTCCTGGCTGACGATCCTGAAAACAGCGAATTCTTTCATCGCATCATCACCGACGATCCCGACGATGCGATGCCTCCCCCTGACAAGAAGGATCCGCTTTCCGACGGGGAAGTGGATATTCTCAGAAAGTGGCTCAAAGGCGGTGCGAAGTGGGGCGTTCACTGGGCATTCAAGACACCCATACGCCCTGAGGTGCCGAAACTGGCAACATCCGATCATCCGATTGATGCCTTTGTTCGCGTCCAGCTGGAGGAAAAAGAACTCGTTCCCGCCCCCCGGGCTTCCCGCGAGAAATTGCTTCGACGTCTTTCTCTCGATCTCATTGGGCTGCCCCCGACTCCCGAAGAACTGGATTCATTCCTCCATGACAAATCCGGAGACGCCTACGAAAAAGCGGTCGAGAGACTGCTTTCCTCTCCGCATTTCGGGGAACGCTGGGCGCGTTGGTGGCTCGATGCCGCCCGCTATGCCGATTCCAACGGGTATGAAAAAGACTCCGTCCGCTTTGTCTGGCCCTATCGCGACTGGGTGATCAACTCCTTCAATGACAACCTCCCCTACGACCAGTTTGTGATCAAGCAGATCGGTGGTGATTTGCTGGAAAACGCAACCCTTCAGGACAAAGTCGCGACGGGCTTTCTTCGAAATTCGATGGTGAACGAAGAAGGGGCGATCAAATACGAGCAGTTCCGCGTCGAAGGAATCTTTGACCGGATGGACGCGATTGGAAAATCCATTCTCGGGCTCACAACGAGCTGCGCGCAGTGCCACACCCACAAGTATGACCCGATCACTCACGATGAATATTTCGGGATGTTTGCCTATCTCAACAATGCCTGGGAATCGACGGTTCCTTTCTACCCGGACGGGGCCCTCGATCAGATCCGGCGCATCGGAAGCCGAATCGCCTCGATCAGGGCAGAAGCACTGCAATCGCCGGAAAACCAGGCTGCGCTTTCTTCCTGGATTGCCGAAAAGCGGAAAGAAATCGAAACGGAACTGTCCTGGACGATTCACACTCCGAAACTGCTTGGCGACGGCGGTCAGAAATTTTATCCCCGTGGCGACGGCTCCCTCATCTCAATGGGATTCGCCCCGGCGCGCAGCTCCGAAAAATTCGCGGACACGACTGAAATGGAACGGATCTCCAGCATTCGTCTCGAACTTCTCAATGATCCGTATCTGACTTTTGGTGGTCCGGGCCGCTCGGTTGAGGGGACCGCTGCGCTGAGCGAACTCAAACTTTTTGCAGGAACGGATCCTGACAAACTCACCGAGGTGAAACTGGATCCGGCGCGTTCGGATCTCGATCTGCCTGAGCGAAAGATCAATGCTTCGAAGTATCCGATCAAAAACGGGGCCGATCCGACGAAAGACGATCGCACCGAAGGACCTGCTGCCTTCGCCACGGACGGCAATACCAAAACGGCGTGGGCAACGGAAACAGGACCTGACCGAACCAACCAGGCTCGCATTCTCGTTGCCAATCTGGCGGAGCCGTTGAAGCGCGAAGGAAATAAGCCACTTCACCTTCGCTTCGAATTGCACTGTCAGCACGGTGGTTGGAACAGCAATGACAACCACCATCGCTCGCTCGGCCGGTTCCGGATTGCCCTTTCTCCCGACCGATGGCCGGATCGCGATCCCGTTTCCCCCGCTCTCGCCGCTATTCTCGGGAAACCGGATAACAAATGGACCGCTACCGAACGTGCCCGGGTTGAAGTAGCGTGGATCGAATCAGAAACTGGAGACGCAAGCGCCGCTAAAGCGATTGCTGACGCGAGAAAAGGCCATCCGTCTCCCATACCGCAACTGGTCATGCAGGAACGCGAGGTCATGCGGGAGACAAAGCTGCTGCACCGGGGGGAGCAGCAGCACCCGAGGCACGTTGTGAAACCGCATGTCCCGGCGTTTCTTCACGATCTTCCGGAGAGTGATCGCCCGGAATCCAGACTCACCTTTGCCCGGTGGCTCGCCGACAGGGAGTCACCCACCACCGCGAGAACTCTCGTTAACCGGACCTGGCAGGCCCTGTTCGGAACAGGGATTGTCGAATCGGTCGAAGATTTCGGCAGGCAGTCCACACGTCCCTCCCATCCTGAGCTGATCGACTGGCTTGCTGTCGAGTTCATGGATTCCGGTTGGGATTTCCAGGAACTTCTCCGAACGATCGTCACCAGTGAAACCTACCAACAGGATTCCGCGATTCGCCCCGGCGATACCGACATCGATCCTCGAAACCGCCTTCTCGCGCGCGGCCCGCGCTTTCGGCCTCATGCCGAAGTGGTTCGTGATACGCAACTCGCGGTGAGCGGGCTGCTTAACCGCGAGGTCGGCGGAGACAGCGTTCGCCCACCGATCCCGGGATTCCTTTTTCTTCCTCCGGTAAGCTACGGATACAAAACGTGGCAGGAAGATGAAGCCCCAGAGAAACGCTACCGCCGCGCGCTCTACACCTTCCGTTTCCGGACGGTTCCCCCACCCTTTCTCGCTGCTTTCGATGCACCCACCGGCGAGGTATCGTGCGTGAGAAGGCCCCAGTCCACCACTCCTCTCCAGGCCCTTGCGACCCTTAATGAGCCGCTTTCGCTGGAGGCAGCACACGCCCTGGCTAAGAAAAGTGAATCCGGAAAAGACACCCGTGAAGCGATCCGGACCGCATTCCGAACCTGCACCAGTCGCTATCCGGAAGCAGACGAACTGGATGTGCTGATGACTCTCTTTAAAAATGAGAAGGCGACAGAAGAGGGAAACCCTTATCTCGCCGTCGCCCGCGTTCTTCTCAATCTCGATGAAACAATCGTAAAATCCTGACACTTTACCCATTCCTGAAATGACATCACCCATCGACGGTAATACCCGATCTGATTTGCAACGTTCCGTTTCGCGACGCTGGTTTATGCGTGACTGCGGAGTCGGGTTGGGAGGGATCGCCCTGAATTCACTTCTCGCAAAGGAGGCGATGGCCAAGCCAACCGGACTACCTAACCCGCTGGCTCCGAAACAGGGGCATTTTCCCGGAAAAGCAAAACGGGTAATCTTTCTCTTCATGGGCGGTGCGCCGAGTCATGTCGATCTTTTCGAGAACAAACCGACCCTCGCCCGACTCGACGGAACGAATCCTCCGCCGGAACTCCTCGAAGGCTACCAGTCTGCTTTTATCAAGCCGGAAAACAAACTGCTGGGGCCAAAGTTCGGCTTCAAACAGTTTGGCAAATGCGGGGTAAATCTCGCTTCCGACCTCCTCCCGCACCTCGGCTCGGTCGCCGACGAGATCACCTGGGTTCGCTCGATGCAAACCGATGCCTTCAATCACGCCCCCGCGCAGATCCTCATGAGCACCGGCTCACAGCAGTTCGGACGACCTTCTCTCGGTGCATGGACGGTCTACGGACTCGGCAGCGAGACCGAAAACCTGCCGCCGTTTGTTGTCCTTTCTTCGGGACTCAAAGGACCCAGCGGCGGGTCCTCGAATTTCGGTTCCGGTTTTCTTCCGTCTGTATGTCAGGGAGTCCCGTTTAATTCCACCGGCGATCCGGTTCTTTATCTCTCCAATCCCGACGGTGTCAGTCGCACGTCACAACGCAACGCCATCGATGCGATCAACCGGCTGAATCAGAAACGTTTCGATTCGGTGGCCGATCCGGAAATCCAGACCCGAATCAGCGCATTTGAAATGGCCTACCGCATGCAGGACGTCGCACCGGAGGTAACCGATATATCGCGCGAGTCTCAGGCAACGCTCGATCTGTATGGAGCAAAACCCGGAGAAAGCTCTTTTGCAAACAACTGCCTGCTCGCCCGCCGCCTCGTGGAGAAAGGTGTGCGTTTTGTCGAGCTCTTCCACGAGTCGTGGGATCAACACGGCAATCTGACGAAAGGCCTCGCAAAAAATTGCAAAGACACCGACCAGGCCTGCGCGGCATTGATTCAAGACCTGAAGATGCGCGGCATGCTCGACGATACCCTCGTGATCTGGGGCGGAGAATTCGGACGGACGCCCATGGTTCAGGGCGGAAATGACGGACGGGACCACCACCCTAATGCCTTCACAATGTGGATGGCCGGGGGCGGCGTAAAATCCGGCTATGTCCACGGGGAAACCGACGACCTCGGATTTAATGCAGTCGACAAACCGGTCCATG
>JAKSBG010000217.1 GCA_022361255.1 Verrucomicrobiales bacterium | reverse complement strand
TAGCCGCCTTTGCAAAAAGGTGGCCGTTCACCTGCCCAACCGGCCACGGTCTTGCGACCGCGGCTACTTTCCCCGCCGAACTCGACTCAATAGGCGCGGGGATGGAGCACTGTCCTGTAGCCGCCTTTGCAAAAAGGTGGCCACCTGCCAACCGACCACGGTCTTGCGACTGCGGCTACTTTCCCTGCCGAACTCGACTCAATAGGCGCGGGGATGGAGCACTGTCCTGTAGTCGCCTTTGCAAAAAAGGTGGCCGTTCACCTGCCCAACCGGCCACGGTCTTGCGACCGCGGCTACTGTCCCTGCCGAACTCGACTCAATTGGCGCGGGGATGGAGCGCTGTCCTTTAGCCGCCTTTGCAAAAAGGTGGCCGTTCACCTGCCCAACCGGCCACGGTCTTGCGACCGCGGCTACTTTCCCCGCCGGATTCGACTCAACAGGCGCGGGGATGGAGCACCGTCCTGTAGCCGCCTTTGCAAAAAGGTGGCCGTTCACCTGCCAACCGGCCACGGTCTTGCGACCGCGGCTACGGTTTCTCCGGTGGAGTTCCGTCTGGCTTTTTCCCCTTCATGCGGGGTCCGCTTTTCGGACCGGATCCCCTACGGGAGCCCAGTTCAGAGATCTTTTCTGCAAGAGACGGATCTTCTTTCACCATCGCATTGAGAACGGCTTTTCTCATTTTCCGATAAACCTCCATCCGCTTGCGCCGAAGCTGATCGTCTTCTTTTTGAATACTCTCGAGCTCTTTTCGAATCGCCACGACTGACTCGGCTTCGCGGGCCTTCAGCTCGACTTTGCGAAAATGTTCGCGCTCCTCCGGAGTCATTTTTTCGAAAAAGGCGGGAGGGCCGGTCGGGGGATCACCCATACGCTTCGGCATCCCCGGACCTCCCGGTCTGCCATGAGGGCGACCGGACCCCGGACCGTGTCCCGGAGTCTGAACTTCTTTCAATAGCGCGGCAACTTCGGGATCGGCTTTCGTCATCGCAACCCGGATCGCGTCCTGAAACGCCTGAGTCGCTTCATTCACTTCCTCGCGGGCGCTGAGAACGGCAGGGTCGGTCCAGACTTCGCGAAGGGCGAGCTTGAGCTTCTCGCGCTCTTCCTCGCTGAGTTTTTCCCATTTCTCACGATGGGCGGAAGAATCGCCGTATCGCGAGCGTTCCCCCATCGGGCGCTTCCGTTTTTCTCCCTCATCGGGTTCCTGCCCGCAAACGGGAAGAGAAACGAAAGCCCAAATCGCCAACACTCCGACGGCGGGAGCAAAACGGTGAAAAAATCCAGTCATAACAGCAATGATCGTGTTGATAAACGATCCAACTCCAACTCTCAAGAAAAGTTGCACCGGGAGCCAACTTTACCGCGGGGCCGGAAAAACTCCCGTTCCGTAATCCTTGCGGTGAACGATCCGTGCCTTACAATTACCGCTTCCGTGCACAGACACGGGATGGCAACCGTTTCCATGGGATCCAGAACCAAATTACTTCCGATTCTTCTCATTTCTCTGCTGCTGTGCGCGATTCTTGTGATTCGTCTGCTCACCAGCGGAATGACGTGGTGGGGAATCGCCGCTCTGGTTCTCGCCGTCCTCTGGTTCGGATTCGAACTGGTTCGCTTTCTCATTCCCCGCCCGATCCGGGATTTCCCTCCCGCGACAGACGACGGAGACCTCGGTAACCGGGTGGAAACGCCGGGGGACCTGGTTTCACTGGTCTACTTTTTGAGCGAACCCCGCATTCCTGATGAATCGGTTATCCGAAACTGTGTCGCCAACGTGCTCGGCATTACGTTCGATGCCTCAGATCCCGATGCGGAACACTTTGTGATGCGGTTCGAGCCTCCGAAAGAACCCAAAAAAGAAGAAGGCCCCATTCAGCATTTCATGATCCGGATTCCGCAGGGGCTCTTTGCGGTTCTCGTCTCCGATCGCCCCTACATCGATAATCCCAAGGCTTTCGCGAGCCAGACGATACGCGACAAGCGGCTCCGCAACGCTGTCGAAGGACATCAGGCGTGGATGTCTGTCGACCTCATGGACGGACCGGAATCCCCGGAGAAGAAAGCAGAGGCATACTACACCATTGCCCAGATTCTCAGTTCGCTGGCGGGCCCGGATGTGCTTGCTATTTACTGTCCGGAGCTTCAACGCTGCAACGAGTTCGATCTTTCCCTGATCGACGCGCTTTCCAGCCCCAATCCTCTCGCCCTCTTCGAGGAACCGACTTTCGAACCAATCATTGAGATTTCAGACAACAATCCCCGCATGGCAGCAGCGGTCGCCGAGGCGATCAAACGGTGGCCGGAATTCGTGGAGGCATTTCAGGAGCGCGCCGACCCCACTGATGAAAGTTACATCATCAAAGCGGAATTTCGCGAAGGAGGAAACTGCGAATACATGTGGGTGTCGGTCGAGGAAATCACCGAAGATGT
>JAKSBG010000276.1 GCA_022361255.1 Verrucomicrobiales bacterium | reverse complement strand
GTAAAACTGGTATCCGGAGACAGCCCGGTTGCGAACTATGCTTTTGATGTGACGCCGGCAAGACTGGTGACTTCTTTGATTACCGAAAGAGGCGTCTGCGCGGCCAGTGAGGAAGGCGTGCGCGCTTTGTTTCCCGGGAAAGGTAGCGATTAGATGCGAATCTTTCACCTTCTGCGCTGATCCAGACTTTTTGGGGGAAATTCCCTGAAAGTTGCGTTACTGGTTTCACGTCTGATTTTACTCATCATGCCAGTCAAGATAGATCCAGCCCTCCATCGGGAGAAGAAGCCTTCCTGGATACGGGTGCGCCTGCCCAACAATCCCGTTTTCTGGGACACGAAGGGCATGATAGACGATCTCAAGCTCGTCACAGTCTGTGAAGAGGCGCAGTGCCCGAATCGCTGGGAATGCTGGGGGCAGGGGACAGCAACTTTTATGATCGCAGGGGAACGTTGCACACGGGCCTGTGGATTCTGCGCGGTCGACACGAGACGTCCGATGCCGCTGGAGGCGGATGAGCCGGATCGCGTTGCAGAGGCGGTGAAACGAATGGGTTTGAACCACGTTGTCATCACCGCCGTGGCGCGGGATGATTTGCCGGACGGTGGAGCCTGTCATTTTGCGAATACGATCAACAAAGTCCGTGAAGTGAATCCGGATACAGTAATCGAGGTTCTGGTTCCCGATTTTATCGGAAAAGACGACTGCCTCTGGGTCGTGATGGAGGCGGCTCCCGAGATCTTCAATCACAACCTCGAAACCGTGGAGAGGCTCACTCCGGTGGTTCGCTCGCAGGCGGAATACTGGCGCTCCCTCAAGGTTCTCAAAACGGCACGCGAAATGGCGAATCAAATGGGGCGGCGTTGCGCAACGAAAAGCGGCATCATGCTAGGCCTCGGCGAGAAAGAGGACGAAATTTTCCAGGCGATGGATGATCTTCGCGATCACAACGTGACGGTTCTGACGCTGGGGCAGTATCTCCGCCCCTCACCGAAGCACCTCCCGGTTGTGGAATACATCGAGCCGTCCGTATTCGACCGCTACAAAGAAGTCGCGGAAGAGAAAGGGTTCCGCCACGTTGCCTCCGGTCCGCTGGTTCGGAGTTCCTACCACGCAGCCGATTTCAAGCCGGAGCTGGATCCCCTGGCTTGAGGACATCAACGCCTGGTTGAGGCAAGGGGGAAACGGTGATGAGAAACCGGTCCTGAATCATTTTTCGCGGGCAAGAAAAAACCCCTTCCGCAACGCGAAAGGGGTTTTCCAAGGTTGAAACGAAAACAGGTTTCAGGAAATTATCTTTTCAATGCTGCGCCTTTTTTGAAGTGCTTTGCAAGAAGGTAGTAGAAAACGACGCGATATTTGCTGCGCTTGCTGTAAGTCTTTTTCACCGCATCAATTCCTTCATCGAGCTTTGGAGTGTCCTTGAGACCACACTTTTTAATGAGAAAGCTGTTTTTCACACGTTCCAACTCCTTCTTATCGGAGGCAGCAACGAGCGAGGCGTCTCTGCGGTAGATGGCCGGTCCGCAACCTTTGGCAACGGCGCGGAGAAGTTTGGCGTCTACTTTGTCACCGACTGCTTCAAGGTCGGCGGTGTATTTTTCAAGGAGTTCGTCGAGTTTACTCATGAGTTTGGGATGTTGGAATCGGCCTGCTTCGGCACTTAACAGCCCTTAATTATCATAGATTTCTAGATTTCGGCAAGAGTAAATTTGCAATTTTGCGAAAACGGCGTGATCGGGCCAAGAGGCAGACTTTACAGCTGGTCTTCGCAAGTTCAGCTTCAATCGATGAAATTGGTATCGCTCCAGACTCTCATTATTGCTTTGTCAGGCGGATTTTTGCTCTCTGCTGCCGCGAAGCCCAATGTGCTTTTTATTTTTGCAGATGACCAGTGTTTCGAGACCATCGGGGCACTGGGGCTGACCGACATCGAAACGCCGAATCTGGATCGCCTGGTCGAGAAAGGCACCACTTTCACGAACGCCTATAACATGGGTAGCTGGAGCGGAGCAGTGTGCGTGGCCAGCCGGCACATGTTAAATACGGGGGCGTTTGTCTGGCATGCGCAGAAAATATCCGACAACATTGGGAAAGCTGAGCCAGTGCACAAAGAGTGGCCTGACTTCCCGAAGGCGAATCTAATGTGGTCGCAGTTGATGGAATCCGGCGGGTATGACACCTACTTCACCGGTAAATGGCATGTGAAGGCGAAGGCGGAAGAGATTTTTCAGGTCGCAAGAAATGTCCGGGGAGGAATGCCGAAGCAGACGGAAGAAGGGTATGATCGCCCCACGCAGGGGGTGCCGGATCCATGGAGTCCCTTTGATCCGAAATTTGGGGGATTCTGGGAAGGCGGAAAACATTGGAGTGAAGTGGTTGCGGATGATGCGGTGGATTTTCTGAACATGGCGAAAGCGGAAGAGGATCCCTTTTTTATGTATATTGCCTTCAATGCACCGCACGATCCGCGCCAGGCACCCAAGTCCTTCGTTGACAGGTATCCGCTGGACCGGATTGAAGTGCCGGAGAACTTTCTGCCCGAGTATCCCTACAAGGATCAGATTGACAACCGGCCGAGCCTGCGGGACGAGCGGCTGGCCCCATTTCCACGGACCGAATATGCAGTACAGGTGCATCGTCAGGAATACTACGCCATCATCACTCACATGGATGAGCAGATTGGCCGGATTCTCGATCACCTTGAGGAAACGGGACAGGACGAGAATACCTACATTTTCTTTTCTGCCGATCACGGCCTGGCGGTGGGGCATCACGGGCTGATTGGAAAGCAGAATTTGTTCGAACACAGTACGAAGGTTCCACTCCTGGTAGCGGGGCCGGATGTGAAGGCGGGTGCCAAAAATTCTTCCCCGGTCTATTTGCAGGATATCATGGCGACCTCCCTGGAGATCGCGGGGGTGAAGGCGCCGGAACATGTGCAGTTTCGATCACTTCTTCCGGTTCTTGCCGGTGACTCGCCCGGCTACGAGGCAATCTACGGAGGATACCTGAAGAGTCAGCGCAGTATCACAAAAGACGGATGGAAGTTGATTCTCTATCCCAACGTCCCGAAAGCATTGCTTTTTGATCTGAAAAACGATCCTCTGGAAATGACTGATCTTTCGGGACAGCATCCGGATAGAGTGGCATCTCTCTACAGCGATTTCACGCGACTGAAGGAGGCGACAGGGGACACCCTGGACCTTTCAACGGCTTTTCCCGAACTGGCGGAGTAATCCCGACTCCGGTTGCTTTTACAGCGGCAGGTTTGGCCTTGCCGTGCAGAGGTTATGATGTGACTATGGCCCGGTTCAACACGGGATTGTGGTCCGGCTTTCCCGTTTAGCGGCGACGTGCGGTTTTCGATTCAGCTTTTCGTTGATTAGTGTTGCCATACAGGTCGTAATTTTTATGATCACCATGATTCGTGGGCTCCCGGAACCCTGAGAGGTTTCCGTAGAAGCCGGAAATGCACCGCCAGAAATGGCCACAACCACATCTTAATGATTCTATGCCACAAGAACCTCGCGTATTGATTGTAGATGATGATCCACTGGTCGGTCGACTGATCGGTAGATCGCTCGTTGGATTTGCCGCTGTCAGGACCGAGTTCGCCGTTACGGAGCCGGATGTCATTGATTGGGAAGGATTTGATCTCGTAATCCTGGATTACAATTTACCGGTCAGAAACGGTCTGGAGATCCTGGAAGAAATCCGGGGAGTGAGATCGGATCTCCCCGTTATTTTCCTCACCGGCTTCGGAGAACCGGGGTTGGCGGAAAAGGCGCTTCAGCTGGGGAGTAATCTTTTTCTCACGAAGCCGGTAGGTCCCAAACGGATACGGAACGTTTTTCAGCAGTTCTTTCCGGATATGGATGAAAATGCAACGGCACCGATTCTCCTTGAAGAGGATGCTCCGACTGCCGATCGTGGTTTCAAGGCGAAAATCGGGGAAAAGAAAGAAATCTTTGGAACCGTTTCACGATTTGGATATCGGTCGGCATTCGTAGAATTTACTCTTCCCTGCGCTGTTTCGGAAGGGGATGAAGTTGCCGATATCCGATTTCGATTCGGCGATCAAATGATCTCTTCCGGCGAAGGGAGAGTAGGGGGCGCCGTTCTAACTTCCCCTACATCCGTGGAAACGGAGATCGGTATCCGCGGGTCCTGGCACGCCGATGTTCTTGATCGCGGGGATCAGGGGGAATTGCGGGGCGGCGATATGCCCGATCATACCAAGGGAAACACTTCGGTGGAATTGAAAGAGGAATGGTCGTTCCTGAGTGCTGACTACCGGCTTGCCGTACACGATCTGGGCGAAGTGCTGAATGCCGTATTCAATGAAGCATCCGCCTTCGAAACCTCCGTGGAAAAAGAGGATAACTCAGTGGAAAAGCTGCGCCGGGACACGAATTTCGTGGAAAATACAGCCCGCCTTTACGGGGAAATTTTCTGGAGTGCAGTCGAACGATTCGAAAAAGCGGCGCTGCAAGTAACGGATACAGACATGCAGGTTTTGGCAAAGGAGTTTGCCCGTCGGATTCTGTATCCTTATACCTTGAGTTCCCCGTTTCTTTCCAGAGTTGTGGAACGTCCGATCGGAGTCCCGGGAGACTACGGAATGCTGGGCCAAATTCTCGGTAATCCGCAGGAAGGCTTCACGATTTACGACCGGATCGTAAATTCCTGGATCTTGAGCTGTGGTGCTGCTTCCGCCTATCGATACCGGGTCAGTCTCTTGCACCGGGAGATCGTCGACACGGTACGGGAGTGTGCAAATGAGCAACGGACCACCAAGATTTTGAGCATGGCTAGCGGTGTGGCCTATGAAATTCAACGGTTCATTCAGAACCCTCCAGGTATGGGGGAGGTGGAATTCACCATGGTGGATTTCTCTGCGCTGACTCTCGATGAGGCAAAACGACAGTATGCCAACCTGGGGCGATATCCTGCCGGAATTTCCGTCCGTATGGAGCACAGTTCTGTGATTGAGCTCGCAAATCAGTCACGTCAGGGAACGGGTGCTTCTATCCCGGATGACGGGTTTGTCCCCGAAAATGACTACGATCTCGTGTATTGCGCCGGACTTTTCGATTATTTGTCGGACCGGCTTATCAAGAGCGTGGTTGCTTATCTTTTCTCATTATTACGACCGGGGGGGAAAGTGGTAATCAGCAACTTCTCAACGAAAAATCCGATCAGGTCGTGGATGACCTACGTGATGGACTGGAAGCTGATCTATCGGAGTGAAAAGGGGTTCACAGAGTTGATCAGGAATGCGGTGCCGGAAGGCAAAATCCAAATCGAGACAGACGAAGACGGCGTGGAGGTGTATGCGGTGGTGAGAAAATAAACATTGCTAGATATTATAAAATTTCTAGAAAACATTGAAAATTGGTGATATTTTCGGGAGTGTTCTCCCAAGTCACAGAATTGATGTCGCGCTACTCCAGCGTTTTTGCGCCGGAAGGCCTGACTATGCCAGCCTATCGCCGAATGTTGGCAGAGGAACGGCAGATCACCCTGAAAAATCAGTTTCTTATCGCGATGTTGATCGTGATTCTTGTTCCGATATTCAGCATTCTGGATTATTTCTGTTACCCTGAATTTTTCGGCATTTTCCTGATACTGCGGCTTTTGTGCGTCGGGGTGACACTCGTTGTGATGGCGCTGATGCGCTCATCGAAAGGCAAGCGCTACTACCGGGGCTTCACCCTTGTTCTACCCCTGATCCCTGCCTTTTTCATCTCGCTGATGATTCTGTATTCGCAGGATCCCGCGACGCCTTACTACGCGGGACTTACTCTCTGTATCGTTGCGATTGGATTTGTATTTCACTGGACCTATCAGGAAGCCTTTTTTGCTTCCCTGCTTATTGCTTTGATGTATTTGGTAGCCTCAGCGCCGGCCGTTTTTAACGGGATGGATGCAAGGACTGCTGCGGGATTTGCGAATAACTCCATTTTCATCGCTGCGAAAGGTATTGTCATCGTTCTGGGGTGTCACGCACACCATCTTTTTCGTGTGCAAAACCACATTCTGAGGGAGAAAGCCCGCAGGCAGAAAGTCCGTCTGGCGATGCAAAAGCAACAATTGGAGAATACGCTGGAGGAATTGAGGGATACTGAGAATGAACTCATTCAGTCGGAGAAGATGGCATCACTTGGCCAACTCAGTGCCGGTGTGATTCACGAGATCGGAAATCCGTTGAATTACTCGAATCAGGCGCTGTTTCTCTTGAGGCGGGTCATGAAAAAAGAGAACCGGAACCCGGCGGTTGATGAGGCAATCGACGATATCCAGGACTCAATCGACCGGATGAAAGATATCGTCAAAGAACTGAGAGAGTTTTCGCATAAAAGCGGAGAGATTCATATTGAGTTTGAGATCGAGGAATCAATTGAAGCCGGTCTTCGCATGCTGAAAAAGGAAATCGAAGACTCCGGAATCGAGGTTGTAGAGAATTTCAAAAGCGGGATCCGCGTGGAAGGGGTAAAGAATCAACTGACTCAGGTGGTGATCAATCTCGTTCACAATTCGATACAGGCGCTCGAGCAGAGCAACGAAAAGGACGATCGGAGAATCGAAATCGAAACAGCGGAGAATGATCAGTTTGTTGACATTCTGATTCGGGACAACGGGCCCGGGGTCGACCAAAAATTGCAGAGCTACATTTTTGATCCGTTTTTTACCACCAAAGAAGCAGGGGATGGAACCGGCCTCGGGCTCAGTATCTGCTTCCGAATTATCGAAGGTCACCGCGGCACGATCGCCTTTGACTCCAAACCGGGCCACTATACCGAATTTCGCATACGCCTTCCCCGGACACCTGCGGACTTGGCGCACCCAAATCAACAACTGGAAACTTCTCACCACCAAACTCCGCACTCACAGAATGAACACGCAATTTCCTGACTACGGGATTCTCTATATCGACGACGAAGTGAAATCGCTGAAGTACTTTTCAGCGATTTTTGAACCGGTGGCACCAATCTATGTAGCGGAGAGCCCGGAGGAAGGGTATCGCGTGTTTGCTGAAAACCACGACCGGATCGGACTCGTCCTCAGTGATAAAAAGATGCCGAACGAATCGGGTATCGATCTGCTTCGCCGGATCAGGGATGTCGACTCGCGCCCCTTCCGCTTTCTCGTAACC
>JAKSBG010000330.1 GCA_022361255.1 Verrucomicrobiales bacterium | reverse complement strand
TCGCTCCGGAGAGCATTCCGGAGACGATGGTCGAACCTGACCGCGAAACGCCGGGCAAAATCGCGAGTGCCTGACCGAGCCCCATCGCAATCGCGGACTTTGTCCCGATCTCCTGATCCCCCTTCTTCTTTATCAGTCGGGGAAGAAAGAGAATGGCCCCGGTCAACACCAGCAGAAGCCCGACCAGAGCAGGCTTGTCGTAGGCTCCTTCAAAATAGTCTTTCAACGGTGAGAATCCGACGATGGCAGCAGGAACACTCGCAATGGCAAGATAGCCGATCATCTTCCGGTCCTCCTTTCTCTCCTCACGGAACGGCGGCAGGATAGCGAGAAACAATCCCCACAATCGCTTCCAGAAATAGATAATCACGGAGAGAAGCGTCCCGAAGTGCACCAGGATTTCGAATGTGACCCCCTTG
The DNA here is from genome assembly GCA_022361255.1 of Verrucomicrobiales bacterium. GTDB lineage: Bacteria > Verrucomicrobiota > Verrucomicrobiia > Verrucomicrobiales > DEV007 > Arctic95D-9. Next base: position 8,182 of record JAKSBG010000330.1, on the reverse strand, counting down.
TCCTCCACTCCCATGAGCTCTTGCGTCAGGACCAAATGCCCCGACGAGGAAACAGGCAGGAACTCAGTCAATCCCTGCACGAGTCCGAGAATGATCGCTTCAAGAAATGTCATGCGCCTTCATAAGCTACACCCCAAATTATTCCAGCGAATCCTTTGCCGGACCACATGTGGGAATATTGGGACTTTCGGCGTGAATGTAAGGATTGCGCCTGTTACAGATAAAGGAACGAATGCTTGGAAGCACGGGAATCGTGAATAGAGTCAGTTAAACACGGGGATTTCACTCATATACAATCTCAACAAAGACTCTCAAAATTGAAAATATTTTAGATTTATTTCTTGTGTTTATACTAAAAGTGGCCACAATTACCAGAACCAGGCATCAGTTTTACTGAAATTGTGGTTTTTAAATGTTTCGAAACAATCGAAAATGAGAACCGCCACAGGAACCGCCCGGGACATAAATCCTATTCTACAAAGATGGCAGACGAAGAACCACCCGAATTGATGACCGTGAAGGAAACGGCAGAGTATCTGCGTATTCCCCTCCCGACTGTTTACTACCTCGTCCAGCGCGGACAGCTTCCCGCCATCCAGATCGGCGGACGCTGGCGTATCAAACGCAGCCTACTCGACCGCGATATCCTCAAGACTGATGAGGGCGGTCAGCCCACGGTTCTCGTAGTCGACGATGACCCGGCGCTGCAGACTCTGTTCAAGCAGTTCCTGAAGAAAGCCGGATTCGGACGTATCGTAGTGGGTACCGGCGCGGAAGCTCTTACCTACGCCGAGAAGCAACGTTTCGACCTTGTGTTTCTCGACCTCAAACTCCCTGATATTCCGGGAGACGAGCTGTATGCGAAAATGAAGTCACTTTATCCCGACCTCCCGATCGTCATCATTACCGGATATCCTGACAGCGATATCCTCACGAAGATCCTTGCGAGCGGACCGGTAACGGTTATCAAGAAGCCGATCGAATACGATCAGCTCAACCGTACGGTTAAGATCCTTGGTCACAAAGGTGCCGAGAAATAGGATCGCAATACTTACCTCCCGCTGAGTTCCCCGTGAAATCAGCAAATAGGAAAGCCCGCTGCCTGCAGCGGGCTTTTTTGTTGGCCCACTTCCACAGCTTGCTCATCAAGCCTGTAATCTGAAAGGCAACTCCACAACTCACTCTCCCTGAGCTGGACTCGTCCCACTGATAGCAGGACGGTAATTTCGACACCTACTCCAATTCACCAGTGCCCCATTATGCCGCTCTTACTTGTACTAGCAACAATGAGCAGCGAAATGGCTCTGGCTTTTCCGGGACAGAAAGCCACCTGCCACAGCCCACTGCAAATCCGCGGAGAAAGACCGTGGTAATTTTGTCCATCTAACCGAACCGGGCGATTCCGATGAGCATGAATCGACGTGACATGCCTTCGCTTCCAATGCCTCAGCTTCGCGGGAAGGACCTGCACGTTGTATGCTCACCACTATAGACAACCGTGGAGATACAAAACTATTCACACAACAACCGAATCGACGGATGAATTACTCCCCAACTGGAAGATCCCCCATTCAGGAGGAAGCCTTCAACAATTTGGATCATCCCTGGCTCCACACCTGGCCCGCCCAGGACTTTCAGTCCAAAAGCCCCCCCCCTGAATCCAACCTTTCTTATTTCGATGAAGCAGCTTATCTCCTTTTGCAAATCGAACCGTCTTTGCGCCTCCCTTTCACGGAAACGCCCTCAACCCTCGCTAGCTAAAACAGATTCCGCCCGGACGCTGTATGCGTGGATGAATGAGCGATTTCCGGGACAGAGATAAATCGCCGGCTCCACAGGGAAACAGGAAAGCCTTCCTATCCAGAATCTTTCGCCTGTGCCCGACGTGCAGGAGAGCTCGAGCCTGCGGAAAGAAGGAAGAAGAGAAAACTCTTAGAATGTTGCACGAGCACCGACGTGCCAGCGACCATTCGCCCCGTCCTCAAAACCATCTTCCGTGACCTGGAAGCCGTAGTCGACCCGAAGAGTAAACCACTCTTCACGCTGGTAACGGAATCCTAGACCAATACTTCCGATACCAATATCTTGCTCACCCGGAAATGGATCCTCGCTTGAAAGAGAACCTGCATCGTAGAAGAGAAGACCGAAGGCACCGTCCTGAACATTGTTGAATCCGGTAAAGGTTGATGGGTAAACTGTTGGAGTTCGAAGTTCAAGAGTACCGACGACTCCATTGTCCCCTCGCACGATTCGTTGCTCAAATCCCCGAACCGTGTCATAGCCACCCGCTCCGAGAGTTTCACTCGCAAGAAGGTTTCCATTCGCAGCCTGAGCCTGCAACCTCGCCAACAATGACCATTGGTTCGGCAACTTCTGGTCACGTTCGATCAATACCCGCCCATACGTGTAGTTTGCGCTGGCACCACCTCTTTGCGCCGCAAAGATTGCATCCCTGTTCTTGGAAGTCGCATCACCCGGACTGGAAACGACTTCGGTATCAACACGCCAGGCTCCGGTATTGTCGGTAGCAACAATATTATACCCGAGGCTGTATTGCACGATCTCCGATGTCGTATCAAACCTGATGGGATTCGCCCCGCCTCCAATACCCAGGTCGGAATTGCTGGACTTGAAATCCATTCCCAATTCGAGCTCGTGGGTCAGTCGTCCAATGTTTGGAAGAGGAATTGCATAGCGGCCACTGGCCTGCTTGTTTACCCCGCCTGTATTTACGATAACACCTGTCGGGCTGACAAACTGGGCGTTGCTGTCAACGTAGGCAGCAAGAAGAGTAATTTGGTGACGCCAGGGCAGATACTGGGAAAACACCCCGCTGTGCCCCTGAAGGTCCGCATCGCCGTTGTCAAAGTTTGTGGTGAACTGGTAGCTTAAGATAGAATCAAGACCGAAGAACAAGGGACCCGTCCAGCTCGTGCCGAAAAGCGCTCGACTTTCTCCGAGCAGGGAAGTTCCCGAATTTTCGTAGGCGATGTAAGCGGAAAGCTCCTTGTATGCCTGGCTGCGCAAAATCACATCCGTCTCACCGTAGTCATCTCCCGGGCTAAAGATAAGATCAACCTGACGAGTTGGGTGCTTGTTGATCCAGGCCATGTCCTCAGTAAGTCGGCTCTCGCGAATCACCTCACCACGCTCCGTCCGGATCTGGCTCGCCAATGCTCGTCCTTCAATCCGGCCGGCAGCACCTTCTACGATGACATCACCAAGACGTCCTTCGATAATTACCAACTGGAGAACTCCGGAAGTAATTTCCTGCTCCGGCACCAGAACATCAACCACAGGGAGGTCACTCTTTCTGTAGGCGACAACGGCATCGCGAACCATCTGATTGAGCTCACCCAATGTCATCGAAGCACCAATCCGTGACTCCAGAACCGCCCTGACCTTCGTCGGAAGGTCGACTTCGCTTGACTGAACTCCAGATATTCCACCAATTCCCCCGGTCGCGACATCCCTTGTCGAATCCACCACGCGAATCCCTCTCAGATTTGACGTAAGCGGAGTTGAATCGCGAGTGGGAGAAACAGATGAGTATCCTCCGTCTCCATCAGGCACAGTAAATGAAACGGGCTGGACATCATCACGAGTGCCGCGGAACGGATTATCCCACTGGAATTTCGGAGCTTCCTCCACTCCACCTCCCTGTTCGCTGGTGCCACGCTTCCACCAGAACTTGACCGGGTTCGTAGGAGCACTCCCCTTATAGACAACCTGGTTGTCTTTGTAGTAGGTCGAATTCGAATTGAAAGGCTTCAGCGTCCCCTGATTATCAATTTTTTGCGGAGCCTCCTGATTCCCGATAAAATTCGGATTAGCCATCGCCTGAGACTCGACCTGGACCAACGCGGTGGAAGGATCCAGAGGCGGGGTGTCGACCGTAGCACGACTCTCCATTTCCTTTTCTCTGCGCTTCAACTCAAGCTGTGCTTTGCGTGCCTCAAACTTCGCCACCCTCGCATTTCGAATCCGCTCTCTGCGCGTCACCTGGTCGGGAGTTCTCAGATCCGGCATCGGCGGTAGAACTACCAACGTTTCCTCGGGAGCGGCTTCGGGCATTCCCGCCCAGTATTCGCTTTCTTCACCGAACGGCTTTAAGCGGGCACCGCTTGAAGTCATCGCATCCTCATAGGAGGAGATGACGTTATCCACATCAATCTCTGTTGGGAAAGCCCGGGCCTCCTGGGATCTTTGTGCGCCCTTTTTCAATCTTTGGCCAAGGGTAGCCCCGCCCGTATCCTCACGCGTGCGTGTGTAGACACTGCTCGCATACCGTTCCTCTTCTTTCCTCTTGTTGAGTTGCCTCTTTTCTTTCCAGGAAAGTTTCCGCTCGGGATCTCCCAGATCGAGATTCGGCATGGGTGGAAGAGCTCCCAACTCTGACGACTGGGCATACGTTGATTCGCTCAACACAGTGAGCAACAATCCCAAAAGTGACCAGTAGACCAGTTTCTTCATTCTTAGCGGTAAAAAAAGAAGGTGGAGGAGAAATTCACACTCCGCCACCCTCGATCTTGAAAGAGTACAAGCTGATTCGCAAGAGGAATATTCAGAATTTTAACGATTCTCTTATTTTGGAATCCTTAACTACTAATTCGCCGGATAGAATGAACCAACTGAGTTTCCGAATACGCGATAGCTTGAGTATTTGTTTGTTCCCGGCTCGAAGACGTAAAATGTGAGGCCGATAGAACCAACCTGGCTTCCACGATTGCGTCGACTCTCCTCTTCTTCGGCCAATTCTTCCTCTGAGAAGGAATCACGGCGATCTCCGAACAAATTATCGAGGCGGTTCTCAATCTTCCATGCGCCCGATTCCTCAGTCGTCACTTCATCTGCCTCAAACAAACCGAGACCATCGAAGAGCGCGAAATCAACTCCGCCTCCGATCTCATCATCAAAGAATTCGTTGAATCGTTCGAAAGACTCGAATTGCTCAAAGAAAACGAATGGAGCAAAGTCGAAGATAGTTGGTGGGACAGGGACAACCGGAGGCACGGGAGGCTCCGGGAGTGAGTTCGAAACGAACTCAATAGCATCGTAGTAGATTGTGTAATTACCTGCTCCACTGATGCCGTTCCCCCCTCTGTAAGCCGGAGCGGATGAACCGAGGGCACCATCAACAAGGGCAGTCAGGTTGAATAGACCGCCGGGTGAATCGACTGTGGCAACAGCCCCTCCCTGAACACCGCTGGCATCTCCGGGGAACACACCTGCACCAACAACTCCACCTTCAGCAGCGACGCCTGCCTGATCCCACCACAGATCGGGAGTAAGATACACCTCATCCTCCCTGCCGGCAAAAATGCCCGAGCCGGGGAAAGGCGCCTGAAAGTTGCCCGGCTCAACCGTGTAGCCCGCAGATGCTTCATTCAGACGTACCGTGTTATCGAGCCTGTTGTTGGATCGAGCCGGCATGTAGAGTTCAAGTTGCGAAGTAGCTCCGTTACCCCCACTCGAGAAAACGGTGTTCTCCGTAGCGGTCATCAAGCCTCGTCCACCGAAGAACGGATTGAGGCGGCTGACGGCCACTTGTGTATCACCGAACGTAGCGTTCTGAGTCGAAACGGCGGGGTCTGCATGCCCAATCAATGCATCAGTGAAGGTTCCACTTCCGCCGGTTGCGACGACGATGTCACCGTCACGGGTACCAAGACCGTCAGCACGGAAAATCGCAGCTGGATCAGATATCGCATCATAGATCCGCGTTCCATTTCCAATCATTGCGTAATTGTTGAGGGCTACCGTTGTCAGACTTCCATCTTCGATATCACTTCCTCCCGTAACGGTGAGGTTGTTCCTTACAAGCACCGTAATATCACCTGTCAGGTCACCTGCAATTCCCGGCCCGCCGTGGCCGATTTGCGCAAACGCACCGTAGATCGTTTGCGTGTCCACGTTCGGAGTCGTTCCCCCGAGCACAGACAGACTGTCGTTCACTACTACGGTGATATCGCCTTCCATGTTGGCATTCGTGACGAGATCACCGTTACCAGTCTGCCGACTGGAATTTTCGGCTGATACGTGTCCGATTTTCGCAAAATTGAAGGCGGAGCCCAGGGCTCCTGTATCCGGATTAACGATCGGATAGGTGATGGCACCATCAACAACCGTCGTCGCTTCGCCGTCATCCACCTGCTGAGCCACAACTTCTGCACTCCCACCTACGTAGACGCTGATGTCACCGGTCGCGGGAGCATCCAGCTGATACCCGCCGTTCCCGATTGCTGCAAAAGCACCGAAAACGCTCTGACCTACATTATCTGTAAGACCGCTGGGAACTTCACTCCAGGCATTGGGGCCACCTACAATAGTCAGGTCGCCAAGCACATTAACTGAAATATCCCCGTTGAAGCCCACATGCTGGCCGAAGCGGCGCGCCGCATCGTTTCCTGCATCGGATGCAAAGCCGTGCCCGATTTGGGCGAAAGAAGCCTCAACGCCGCGCCCGGCGAGCAAACTCAAGTTTCCGGCTGCATTAACAGCGATATTCGAACTCGCAGCAATACCGTTGACCAGCTCACCTTCATTCAAAACCACCACATCAAGATTATTCAAGACACCTCCATGTCCAATCACAACGGGATTCCACCGCGACGGGGTGGCGCTCCCGAAGAGCGCACCGGTATTCGCATCCTGCTCGTTTTCGTCAGCCGCGAGCGCATTCACAGAGATGTCTCCCCCGGCGGATACTTCAATGTCTCCGATGAGTTCGATAGCACTTGAGTAGCCTGTCTGCGTACCAGTAGCTCGATCCCCCACTCCCAGTCCATGGCCGATTCTCGTCCATCGCCGCTCACCGGTACCATTTTCCATGATGATATCACCTGTTTCAGCAACCACTGTGATGTTGCCGGCCTTGTCACCATAGTTGGCATTGACATTGTTTTCGCGAAGGGAGTCAACAGCGCGACCGCCGTGTCCGATCATCGAAAATCCACGTCGAGTTCTCACACCCTGACCCTGGCTATCTGGATTCACCGTTTCAGTAGAGGCCGGCTCATCCGCTTCGAACTGAGCCTGCCTGTCACTCAGACGGTTTCCAAGTGGAAGATGGTCCAGGGTGACACTCCCTCCGGCCCGCACATTTATGTCGGCGGTGTTCCTGTCACCAATTGAGGTCCCCGCCGTGTCAAAACTGAGATTAGCAACGGGAGTGACGTAATTCGGATCAGCTGCCGTCAGCAGAGAGTAGTCAACAGTTGCTCCCGCGCTGGTGAGGTTAGTGACCATGTCGAGCGAAACACTGTCGCGACGGAAATTTTCATTCCTTACGAAATCACCACCCGACTGCCCCCAGCTCTCAACAGTTTGGTGTCCAATTTTCGCACCGGAATCGGAATGGGCACCGCCGGAGATCGTGATATCCCCGTCAACACTCACATCGATGTCCCCGGTGAAGTCAAAGAACCCGTTTCGGTATCCACCATGACCAATAATGGCCCAGGCGTGCATATCGAAAGTTCTCTGGTTCCGAAAACGGGCATTGTTGGGGATTGCTCCACCTCCCTGAAGAAGCAGATCACCACCCGCTTGCACGCTGATATCCCCCAGCATGAACGATGAAGTTTCGGAATCGGCCAACTCCACGCCTCCATGACCAATACGAGCGTAGTCATAGATATCATTCCCGGCCACTACTGAGATATCGCCAGCTGCCTGCACGTCAATGTCTCCGGTAACTGACATATTGAGAAGAGATCGAGGACGCGAAGTACCAATACTGCCAACCTGAGCGGTTGAACCGGTCGTGGTGTCCGGATTTGCTCCGGTGGTATCCGTGCCGGCAATCCAGGAAACAAGCTCCCGGGCATCCGGCAAACCGCTTGATGCATCAACAATGGCGTCGGGAACGCCATCAATCCCGCGGTAACCGGAACCCTCCGTCCAGAAAGCAAAGTTGGACCCTCCGTGGCCTATCCCCGCAAACCGCCGATCCCGGCCATGACCATTACGTCCCGTAATATCAACATCTTCAGGCGTACTGTAGGCAATCACATCAATATCGCCTCCATTGGCAATCACCGTTACGTCCCCATGAAGCCCGGTCACAACACTTCCGTTCAAAGCGTCAACGGTAACCGGGCCGGCCGGTGCGAGATCAAGAGGAGCAAGAGCATTGGTGCCCTGTGAGTGGGTCCCGCGCCCATCATCTCCGCGAGTATAC
>JAKSBG010000358.1 GCA_022361255.1 Verrucomicrobiales bacterium | reverse complement strand
ATAGAAAGGTTTCGTCATGTAGTCATCCGCTCCCAGATTCAATCCCTCGAGCCTTTCATCCAGCTCACTGCGAGCCGTCAGCAGCAGTACCGGAACGCTGCTCCCCTTTTTTCGCAGATTCTTCAAAATGCTCAATCCATCGCGGCCCGGAACCATGATATCGAGAACGAGTGCATCATACGGCTCCGTCGTAGCAAGGGCGTATCCCTCGTCACCGTCGCGGGTTGCGTCGACCACAAACCCCTGCGCTTTCAGCCCCTTCTCCACGAAAGAAAGAATACGCTCCTGATCTTCAACTACTAAAACTCTCATGCCGGAGGGGAGAAGAAATCGTATTAGCTCCTCAGGGAATTACAATCTTCGACTGTGGAAAGCCAGCTCCATTCGAACAAGGTGGAGCCCCGGAACCGCAAACCGGGACTCCACATTTTGCTCAACCAAACCGGAACAATCCGGTGAATCGAATTTGTAGGAACAGAATCTGCTCTACCGGGAAGTGGCCGGAAATCTGAAACGGGATTTTCATGATGTCCTTAATGTGAGCCGGTAAGATGACGAAATGGCATCTCCCAAAATGACAAAGTTGTAATCTTCCCTGCGGGCGCAGGGAGAATGAGCCAGTTTCCCTCTGGCCAAGGAGACGAAACTGAATACCTTGCCGCCCCTTCCACCTGAACCTAACCGCAACGTGAACGATATTCTGACCAACGAACTTTCGATCCACCCCGGCACAAAACACCCTCTCGGAGCGACCCCGCTTGCTCCCGGCTCGGTGAATTTTACCGTCGTCTCCGAATTAGCCGATTCAGTGCATCTCTGTCTTTTCACCGACAGCGATAAACCCTGGCGGGAAACCGACCGGATCGCGCTTCACCGCGGGGAGGGAGACGTCTGGTGTGTCCGCGTTGATGGCATACCGGAAGGCTCCACCTACGGCTACCGGGTGGATGGGCCGTGGGATCCTGTCGAAGGTCATCTCTTTCTTCCGGAAAAACTCCTTCTGGATCCGTGTGCCAAACACATTCCGCTTCCGTCGAAATTCTCCCCCTCAATGCGCTCCATGCGACCGGATAAACATCCGATCCGGGCGGACAGCGGAATCCACGCGCCGCGGGCAACCGTTCCGTTCCCCGATGAATATGACTGGGAAGACGACACGCCACCCCGGCTTGCCATGAAAGACTCTGTCTTTTGTGAGATGCACGTGAAAGGCTTCACAAAACTCAAACCCGAGGTTCCTGAAGAACTCCGGGGCACCTACGCCGGCCTCGCTCACGAGTCGACCATTGAGTATCTGCGCGATCTGGGTATTACCACGGTTCAATTGCTACCCGTTCATCAGCATCTCGACGACGGATTTCTTCTGGAGAAAGGGCTCGTGAATTACTGGGGATACAACACCATCGGCTTCTTTGCCCCTGAGGCCCGCTACGCCTCCGGCAGTGACCCTGTCACCGAGTTCCGGGATATGGTGAAAGCGTTTCACCGCGCGGGAATGGAAGTGATTCTCGACGTCGTTTACAATCACACCGGAGAGGCAGGACTGACAGGACCCACCACGATCTTCCGCGGATTCGACAATCTTCGCTACTATCACACCGAGACGCTCTACCCCGGCGAATACCGCGATACAACCGGTTGCGGAAACTCGGTCGACCTTTCCCACCCCCATTCTCTGAAGCTCGTCATGAAGAGTCTTCGCTACTGGGTTACCGAAATGCACGTCGACGGATTCCGTTTTGACCTTGCCGTCGAAATGGGGCGCTGCCCCGAAAAATTCAGCCGCTGGGCTCCGTTCTTTCAGGCTGTGTTCCAGGATCCGGTTCTCGACAAAGTGAAGATGATCGCCGAACCATGGGACCTCGGAACGAACGGGTATCAGCTCGGAAATTTCCCCGTAAACTGGGCCGAGCTGAACGGAAAATTTCGCGACGATGTTCGTCAGTTCTGGCGCGGAGACCCCGGTGTCGATGGGAACTTCGCGAGTCGGCTTACCGGGAGCGAGGCCCTCTTTTCGCACAACCGTCGCGGACCCGGAGCCAGCGTGAACCTCATTACCTCGCACGACGGGTTTACTCTCCACGATCTGGTCAGCTACAACGGGAAGCACAACCTTGCCAACGGAGAAGGAAACCGCGACGGCGACAACCACAACATCTCCTACAACCACGGAGCCGAGGGTCCCACTGATGACCCGGAGATACTTGAACTGCGCCGCCGGCAGATCCGCAACTTCCTCACGACTCTGATATGCTCACAGGGAACTCCGTTTCTCACTGCCGGTGACGAACGGCTTCGAACCCAGCACGGCAACAACAATACCTACTGTCAGGACAATGAGTTGAGCTGGATCTCCTGGGCTGACACGGCCGAGGCACAGGAAAACCGGGAATTCTTTAAACGCCTCGTTGCCCTGAGACGCTCCCAGCCATCACTCCGCAGATCGAAATTTTTCACCGGCGAGCTCGATCCCGATTCCGGCCTCGCCGATGTTTGCTGGATCCGGCGCGACGGAAAAATCAAGCGAAGCAGCGACTGGAATCAGAAGAAATCCGGCGCCTTCGGAATGATGATTCACGGCGCCGATGAAGAACGCTCCCTTCTCTTTTTCTTCAACGCACGGCATGAGAAAACCAAATTCCATTTCCCTGACATTGAAGTGAACTCGTGGGAACTTCTCATCGATACCGCCGAACCAGACGCAAAAACCCGCATTCTCGCGAAAGAGAGCGAGAGCCACCTCATTGACCGGTCGCTTCAAATTTGGGGACAGGCGTGACCCGGGATCCGCGAGAATCAGGTTTCAGGATTTGATATCCCGCCTCTCAAAGACCAGCCATCCCAGAACGAAGCAGGTCAGACCGATGCCCAGCAGCCAGGCGGACTGTTCGAAAAACCGGGCCCAGGGGATGTTCTGATAGAGCAGGAGATACCAGGCATCCATCCGGGAAGTGATAAAGTATTCACGATATGGATCAAACGCCTCCATTGACATCTTTCCAAGAATACGGTCAGCAATGATCAGGGCAATCGTCACAATTGTCGCCGCAGCCGGCTTGATCCGGAAACAGCCGAGAAGAAAAGCAATGCCGATCACGGGCATGTAGACAATCGAAAATCCGAGAATCGCGAAGAAGTAGCGGCTCATCCCCTCCCACCACTCAAACAGGCTCACCTTCGGCAGATCCGGCGCCCAGACCAGCATGCCGCCTCCCCACCCCTGCCCGAGACAACCGACAACAAGCGAACTGAAAGCGACGAACAGAAACAAAGCAGTGGTGTAAATCTGACACGAGAGAAACTTGAGAAGCAGCAGCCGAAACCGTGATACCGGTCGAACCAGAAGGAGCCTCAGATTTCCATCCTCACTTTCTTTCGCGAGGATGTCACCCGCCACCAGCGACACGAAAATCACGCCAAGCATCAACATCGTGAATGCCACCATGAGGAATGCAATGGTCAGCCCTGACAAATATTCATCCAGTCCACCGGCGACGTTTTGAATCATACGCTCCAGCTGGCGCGCTCCACCTCCACGCGTCCAGATCAGGTAGAAAACGATCTCGACCAGGAGAAAAATCCCGAACCCGATGTAGGTCCGGCGTCGCGCAAAAAGCCGGTAGAGCTCCCAGCCGAGTTGACGGAAAAACAAATTCATCCCGCGTCCTCCCCGATTTCTCTGCTGCTCACCTGGAGATAAAGCGATTCCAGCGAATTCTCCTGTTGCGTGAATCGACACACTTTCACTCCGTCGCCGATCAGACGGGAAAGACATTCAGACGGCTCCCGATCCCGGGAGATCAAAAATTCATCACCGAGTTTTCGACCGCCCAGTTTTTCCCAACTCCTCTCGAGGTCGACGGGATTGCGGGCCTCGATGAAGAAGGTGATCTCATCACCTCCGAAATTCTGCACTCCTCCGTCGTAGACCTTTTTCCCTTTTTGCAGGATCACAACTTCGTCGCACACCTGCTCCACTTCGGAAAGGAGGTGAGAGCTCAGCAATACCGTCAGCCCGAGCCGATCACGCAACTCCAGAATCTGCTCGCGGAATTCGACGATGCCTTCCGGATCAAGACCATCGGTAGGTTCGTCGAGAATCAGCAATTCCGGGTGCGGCAGGAGCGCCTGCGCCAGTGCAAGCCGCTGCCTCATGCCGTGGCTGTATTTCGAGATGCGGTCGTGAATGCGATCCGTCAGCCCGACCCACTCGACCATCTCTTTCATCATCGAGCGGCTGACCCCGCCGGAGTAGGAAGTGAAAACCTGCAGGTTTTTCCACCCTGACAAATAATCATAAAACGCCGGCGCCTCGAAGATCGCCCCTACCTTCGCGATCGCCTTTTCACGTTCTTTCTGGACGGCGACTCCCCCAATCGTCACTTCACCCGAATCCGGATAAACCATCCCGAGGACAACTCCCAGAGCGGTGCTTTTCCCGGCACCATTATGCCCTAACAATCCACAAATCCGCCCCTTTTCGACAGCGAACGAAACGTTATTCACCGCCGGCGGGCGGTTCCGGTCGAACTGCTTGGAAATGGACTCAACAGAGAGCATCAATTCCTGCCGACAGTGAGTTGCAGATTCCGGGTAACGTGACCGTCCGCGTAAAGAATATTCACCCCGTCACCGACGTGCTTGTGGAAATTCTCTTTGTCGGAAACCGTTGGAATGCCCGATTCCATTTCGGTGAGCCCGAGCAGATTCATGTTCCCCATTTTCTGTCCGTTGATGAGGCTGTTCCAAAGATAACTCGATCCGGTTTTCTGAAAAATCCCTTCATGATCGCCGGGGCATTGAAAGAGAAATTCATCTTTCACATACGGGAGCAGGACCGTGTCGATTGCAGGAACGTCATCCTCCTTGCTTTCCCGCGCCGCTACCATCGTTGGAAAGGTAGTGCCGTGGTCAACGAAATAATTGCTCAGTCCAATTCCGATTTCCCGCAGTTTAGCGACGCACTGATTCGAACGCGCTGCCAGCTTCACCCGTTCCATGGTGGGTATCAGAATCCCCGCCAGCACCGCGAGAATCGCCATCACCACAAGGATCTCAAGCATGGTCAAACCCTGTTGAGTCATTGACCTGACAGGGTTGGGTCGATGATCATACCCTGTTGAATCTTCCCGGTGTTTCCCGACCGCTCCCGGCCCGCCTTGCTTTCCAGAATGTTTCATCGCCGACCTCCCGCGTGTCCCATTACGCTTTGCATTTCTTCCATGAGGGGAGCGAGATCGATTTTCGTCTCGGCACTTGCCTCAGAGTAGTAGGCCTTGAAACCGGCTTCGGCGATTTTCTCCACAATCTCCGGGTCTTCCTCTTCGATGCTCCGCTCCTGTTCTCCGCGGTTCTCCCGGATTCTTCGCAGCGACCGTTCCACGATCTTTTTCCGTTCCTCCCGGTCCATTTCGTTGAAGGATTGCATCATTTGTTCAAAGGCGCGACCCACCCGTCGCTCCAGAAAAAAGAGCTGCTCCTCCCCGCTCATTCCCTCCAGGAGGCGGCGGCGGGGATCGCCTTCTTCCCGCTCGTTCAACTTCGCAACTTCACTCGCTTCCATCAGGTTGAGCATGTCAGCGACCTTCGCAATGTGCTCCTTTCTCTTCTCCGGATCTTCAATATCAGACAGCGGATTCTCTTTCTGAAACGCTTCCACCTTTTCGGCTGTTGGCTTGATCGATCCGGCCACCCGGGAAATGACGAGCACAACGCCCCAGACGACGACGAGTGCGATCACACCGCGAACGAGAATCAGATTTCGCGCATTCATAAGCAAAGGGAAAGACGGTCGAACCGCACGGTCGGTTACGACTGCGGACGGCGACGGAGTTTCCCTTTTAATTCTGCCATGGAATAGACCCGCGTGGCAATCACGGCGATCAGGTAAATCACTACGCCAATAATCACGAGCACGACAAGTGCGCCGGCACGAAGGAAAAAGTTCTCCTGACCAAACAACCACGGCTCCACAAGGCGGGCGAGTCCCCACACGGCTGCCCCCATAAGGATTGAAGCCAGTAGAATCCGGGCCACGCGACTGAAGAATCCTGACACAATCCCCATGAAGTTGGCTTTCCTCAATCCAAACCACAGCAAGACCACATTCACCCACCCGGCGATGGACGTCGCGAGTGCACACCCGACCGGGCCGAGCCAGAGAAAGAGGGGGTAAACGAGAACAATATTTGTCAGGGCGGTGGCGATCGAAAACCGCATCGGCGTTTTGGTATCTTCCCGCGCGAAGTATCCCGGCTGGAGGACCTTGGCCAGTACATAGGCCGGCACGCCGGGGGCGAAAGCCATAAGGACCCATCCGGCAGTGATCGCCGCATCCTTCGTAAACTGCCCTCCCTCGAAAATGCCATACATGATCTCGCGGGGGATCACGAGCATGGCCACGGTAGCAGGCAGGGAAAGGAGCAGTGACATTTCGAGGCCCTGATTGAGGCATTTTTTCGCGCCGGCATCGTCGCCGCCCCGGAGGTTTCGCGTGATCTCGGTGAGAAGAACAACACTTCCCGCCATCCCGATAATTCCGAGAGGGAGCTGCTGAATCCTGTCCGCATAATAGATGGAAGCCTGCCCGCCTACATCGAATGACGCCACCGCCTGGCCGACGAGAAGGTTGATCTGTTGGACGCCGGCACTCAACAGCCCCGGAGCCATGAGAATGCCGAGGCGCTTCATGTCGGAATCGATCCGCGGCAGGCACGGACGAAGATTCACCCCTTTTTTGATGGCAACGCCGACGACTACGGCCAGCTGCAAAATGCCGCTCACGACAACGGACCACGAGAGAACGATCAGGGGTTGACCGGTTTTCGGAATCACAATGAGGAGTGCGGCCAGGAACACAAGATTGAGCACGACATAGGCAAAGGCTGGTGCCCCGAAAACACGACGGCTGTTCAGGATCCCGCTGAACGCAGCGACCAGACAAATGAAAATCAAATAGACAACGGTAATACGCGAAGCCATCACCGCCGGCTCGAGACGCCCGTCCTCCGCGTAACCCCAGTTCGTGTATTTCACGATGGGCTCCATGAAAATGAACGAGATCACGAAGCAGGTGATCAGTATCGTCGCCATTAATGAGATGGTGCGGCGGGCAAAAGAGTCCGCCGCTTCCTCCCCCTCTTCTTCCAGCCGGCGCCCGTACATGGGAACAAACGCCGCGTTGAAAGCTCCTTCGCCAAAGACACGGCGAAAAATATTCGGAAAGCGGAAAGCGGCGACCCACACGTCAGCCATCGCCCCTCCACCGAGATGTACAGCAATGAGTTTATCCCTGACGAACCCGAGAATCCGGCTGAGAAGCGTGAATCCGCCGACAGTGAAGAAAGAACGAAACATTGCGCTGAAAACGTCAGATTCTCCCGGCTTCTTTCACCGCTTACTGACGCGACTGCCAGAACTGGGCGGGATGTTGCAGGTCATTGGCACCGTCCTCGAATTTCGTTCCGATTTCTGTGATCGTCGGAATCATCATGACATCGTCAATTCCTTTGGTGATTTTGTCAGGATCAAAAACCAGCCTCGTCAGTCGCAGATTCGAGAGCGGGGTGAGATCTGTCACATTGGTTTCTCCGATGTGAAGGCGCTGCAGATTCGTTTTGGCGAGCGGAGTCAGGTCGGTCACTTTGGTACGGTGCAGAGTCAGACTCACAAGCGGACAGGTCGCGAGCGGGGAAATATCCACCACGGGCGAGTCAGTCAGCCACAACATCTGCAAGGGCATTCCGGCAAGCGGTGAAAGGTCTGATACCTGCGTGCTGACCAGGTTCAATTCAGAAATCCCTAGCCCTTTGATCGGAGAAAGATCGGAAACATCAGTCGTGCTCAAATAAAGCTTTCGCAGGGATGTTTTTCCTTTCAGCGCGGAAATGTCTTTTACCCCCGTATTTTCCAGATACAGCACCACCAGAGGCATGTCGGCCAATACATTGATATCTGTAACGGCGCACTCGAGGAGATAGAGAGCCATCAGGTTCATTCCCTTGAATGGCGTGATGTCCGTCACTCCACATTTATCCAAGGCAATGGCCTGCACCTGACCGCGCTGATCAATTTGAAACTGGCCGTTGCCTGTGTAGCCCGGATTCGCCTCGCGAATCACTTCGTGAAGCTTCACCTCGCTCCAGAAAGTCGGCTTAGCCGGGGGCGCCTCCTTTTTCTGCTCCACCGGAGCCGCGACTTCGTCACCCGGAGCCTCGGGTTCAGAGGTCGGTGTGCTTTCACTGCAAGACACAGCCAGGAAGGCAACAGTGAGAAAGAGAAACAGGCGATTTGGCATCCCCGATCCTCCACCCAAGTCGCACAGCCTTCAAGGATAGGTTGCCGGAAAGCATCTCCATAACCACTGAAAATTTCGATCATTTAGATCTTTTAAAGGCGCTAACAAAAATACCATTTTTTCCTTCTGGACACCTTTTTCAGGCCGTCTTAAATATGGTAGATATGGTTTTTATAAAGCAGATCAGCATGAGTGTGCTGACTTTGCTCCTGACTTGCGATTGGGCACACGGGCAGGGGTTTCCGAACGTTACGCAGACGCCGGGCGATTTACTTACCCCTCTCCTCGCCCCGAATCAGGGGCGAACTGCCGTGATCGCCTATCACAACGGCTGGCTCTACACCGTCCCGGAAATGCCGGCCAGCCAGCCGAATTCCGATTTCCTCGTGCGCCGATGGGACATGTCTGACCTCTCGAATGTGACGGTTGCCGAAACCTACAACGAAACAGAACACCCGGTGATGGCACACGGGTATTTGAAAATCGGAGACTATCTTGCCCTCGGTGACAACTGGCCGCAGGAACAACCGTTCTCGTTTCGAGCCGTTTCCCCGAATGTGAATCAGCGGGCAATCACCCCCGGTCTTCGCGGCCCCTATGACCGGGGTGATCTTTTTCAGCCCTGGCACATCAATACCTACTGGTCCTACAATCCCGAAGAAACTGACGACCTCGCCGTTTTGAGCAAAGACGGCACCACGCTCGCAACCTGGGATCACATCGGTGAAACAGGCGTCATCGGTCACCCCTTCATCATCGGGAATCTTTTGATCTTTGCTTCGGATCAGAGCCGGACAGGTGTGGCGACCTACGACATCAGCGATCCAGCCAACCCCCGACTGCTTGACGTTCTCAAAACCGGCGGCCCCGGAGGCTACTGGCCGGAGCTCTGGGGCAACGATGGAAACCTCTACGTTGTTTTTCCCTATCGCGAACCGGTTCCCGGAATGCGTGTCGTCGATGTAACCGATCCGGAGAACATGGAATTCATTGCAGACGTCTCTCTCCCGGGGGTTCAGGCAATGTATGTGCAGTTCCAGGATGAATTTGCGTTTCTTGGAAGTCACAAAGTCGACATGCGAACACAGCAATCCGTTCTCCGCTTCGATACCGAGGGCGAGAATGTCGACACCAGCCAATTCGCACTTCCCCTGGGGAACCTGCTCGCAACAGGTGGCATGGACCAGAATCAGGGGCTCGCCATCTGGGCGCACCAGGCTGAACCCGATACCCGCGGTCCCTCGGTCGGCTATCACCGTCCGGCGGCAGGGCAGACAAACTACCCGACAGGTGCGGTGATCTCGGTTCTCATTCACGAAACGCTCGAGTCTCCCACCATTACGGTCGGGGAAAATTTCATTGTCCGCCCAATGGGAGGAGATCCGATTTCCGGAAAAGCGGTTTTTGCCTTCAATGACATCCTGACATTCACACCGGACGCCGAGCTTCTTCCCGACACGACTTACGAGGTGGTTATTCCCCCCGGAGGCATTCAGGACGTGGCCGGAAACGGCATCGAGGGCTACTCCTTTACCTTTTCCACCGGCGGGGAGATCTCCGGCAACTTGCCACCGGAAATCATGAACTTCTCTGCCTCGGGCTATCCGGCAGAACCGGGAGAATCCATCACCTTTTCCGCGCAGGCTGACGATCCCGAGGATGATCCGCTTGAGTATCGCTTCGATTTCGGAGAGGGCGGCTCCTACACAGCATGGTCGTCGACCGCATCCGCCACTTTCTCCTACGAAGAGGTGGGGCACTACACGACGAAAGTTCAAGTCCGCGATGCCAGCGGAGTCAGCGACACGGCAGTTCTCACGATCACGGTGACGGATCGCACGGCATCGGCACCTCCGAAGCGAAGCTCGGAAATCGTTTTGGACGAAGAAGGCCGCACTATCTGGACGGTGAATCCTGACAATAACACCATAACTGCGATTGATGCGGACACCTTGGAAAAGAAATTCGAACGGTCTGTCGGCGATCACCCTGTGTCGGTCGCAGTCGACGAAAACGGCACCGCATGGGTCGTCTGCCGCACCGGGGATCGCATTGACCGAATCAGGAGTGACGGGACACCTCTTCCTCCTGTCACTCTCGATTACGGCGACGCTCCAGCGGGAGTTATCGCAACCGGGGCGGGAAAAATCCTCGTCTCCTTGAGCGGTCCAGGAGAGCTGATTCAAGTCAATGCCAACACGCAAATGGTCGACCGGCGCATTGATGTTGGGCCAACCCCCGGCGCTCTCGCTCTTTCACCCGACGAATCCACCGTGTATGTTTCGCGCTTTATCTCTGCAGCACATTTTGGGGAAATACGTGCAGTGGATACGGAAAATCTTTCTATCCAACGCGTGATCCGTCTCGACAAACTCGGTGGCGAAGCCCACCGGGACAACTCGGCTGAGGGCAAAGGGGTACCGAACTATCTCGCGGGAATGGCTGTGAACCATGATGGCGACCGCCTCTTTGTGGTCTCAACAAAAATGAACACGGACCGCGGCACACTGACCGGAGCCGACCTCGATCAGGACAATACCGTTCGCAACCTTCTCACAATCATCGATACCGGCACCGGAGAAGTGACTCAGTCCATCGACATCGACAACAGCGAATCGGCATCGGCGGTTTGTTTCAGCCCGCTTGGTGATTACTTTTTCGTAACACTTCAGGGCAACAACGATCTTTCCGTATTTGATACCTTCAGTCTTGCCACTTCATCCGGACTGGGCGGATTTCTTTCCCGTCAACGAATCGGCAGCGCCCCCCGGGGTCTTTGCATCGACCCGGTCACGGACAGGCTTTTTGTGAAAAATTTCCTGAGCCGCGACATCACTGTGGTGGAGCTGGAAGGATTCACGGCACGGGGAAGAGCGGACTTTCCGAAACAAAACATCTCCACGGTGGAAACCGAAGTTCTGCCTGAAGAAATTCTGCGCGGGAAACAGATTTTCTACCATGCTTCCGACCCGCGCATGAGCGGCGAAGGTTACATGTCCTGCGCGACCTGCCACGTCGACGGCGGGCACGACGGGCGAACCTGGGATTTCACCGGACGCGGCGAAGGCCTTCGCAACACAACAACGCTCCTCGGAAAGGGAGGGACCGCCCAGGGGAACCTGCACTGGTCAGCCAACTTCGATGAGCTTCAGGATTTCGAACACGACATACGCGGAGCATTCGGTGGAACCGGATTCCTAACTGATACACAATTCGCAAACACAGACACCCCCGGCGGCACACCGAAAGCCGGTCTTAGCGAGGACCTCGACGCACTCGCTGCCTATGTCACCAGCCTCGGGCACAATACCATTCCGAAAAGCCCGTTCCGGGACACGAATGGTGAACTCACCGTTACTGCCGTTGCCGGCGCCGCCATTTTTGAGCGTGAAGGATGTGCCACCTGCCACAGCGGAAATGAGATGACCGACGGGATTCTCCACGACATCGGTACGCTGCGCGACACTTCGGGGGGGAGACTTGGCGGGGTTTTGCCGGGAATTGAAACGCCCACCCTTCGCGGTCTCTGGAAAGGAGCACCTTACCTTCACGACGGCACGGCCAAAACGATCGAATCCGTATTTACTGCGGCCGGAGGTTACACGCTGCAGGCCGAAAACGCCGCCACTATCGGGAATGCCAGCATTGAAATCGAGTGGACGGAATACAACAACGACGCATCGGTTCGCAACGGCGGTCTCGCACAGGTCTGGGAAGGAGGCCGACTGCGCTTTGCCAACGTCGACGGCGGGACCGGCGGAACCGGAGCGGTTGAAGTGCGCTTCAGCTCCGGATACAGCGACGGCACTCTCGTCGTCCGCGTAAACGGCACCGACTATTCCACCACCGTTTCTCCAACCGGCAACGTTCCCGACTGGCGATACGTGAACTGGGACACCCGGCGGGTTGAAGGAGTTCAATTCCAACCCGGCACCGCGAACACCATCGAAATCTTCGTAAGCGATCCCGAATGGCTTCCCGTCGCAATTGATGAAATCACCATCACCACCTCCGACGTGATCGGCAGAACAGCCCCCCACCGCCGCGTCACCAGTCTATCGCTGATCGAACAGGAGGAGCTCTACGCCTTCCTCCGCCAGCTGGACGGATCGGAAATCGAACTTTCCGGAACAGACCTGCCGCCCCCCTCTCCCACCGGGATTCAGGTATCCAGAATCGACACCGGCGCGCGTTTGCAATGGAACACCTCCCCGGGCGCCACTCACTACCGGATTTACCGGGCATCAACGAGTGACTTTGAAACCGCCACCTTTCTCGGTCACTCCGAAACCAATTCTTTCATCGACCGTTCAATCGCTTCAGAAGAGACTGTTTTCTACTGGATCGCTTCAAGCAATGAGACGGGTGAGACAGCTTCCGCTTCTCCCGTGCAACTCAGCGGAATCTCTCCCCTACCGGATATCATGTTGGGCAGGAATCGCAGTTCGCAGATCGGCGACAACATCTACAGAGGGCGGCAGAAATACACTCGTCGCATTCGCATCCGGAAAAAATCTCGAGCCATGTTTGCAGTGCAGAACGATACCGGCCAGGACCGACCTCAAGTGACGGCTTCGAAAGGAAAACGCCGATTGAAAGTCCGGTATTATCTCAAATCAGGTGGACGCAGAAATATCACCTCATCTGTGACACGCAGATCATTCGAGCTGGACAGTATGAGCCCGGGTGATACCCAGTGGTTTCAGATTGAGGTCAGGGCGAAGTCGAGAGCACGAAGAAAATCTCTCCGAATACGTGTTCGTTCCGGGAGCACCCCCGCTCTTTCCGACCGCGCGGTTTATCGTGTAGTCCCTCGATAGTGATCAATATTTTGCAGTTTCCTGCAAGAAATCCCGCCGTCGAAACGTTAGTGTCTGAGAACCCCCATCAGACCTGCTATGTCTCTTGAACCACAAAATCCTGAGACGGATGAAACGCCACACCCCGCTTTCGGCAATCTATCGCCGGATGACCTTCGTCCTGACCCCGTCTATCGCCGTCGAAAATTTATTTTAGCCGTTGCAGTGAGCTCCGTTTCTGCTGCCGCAGCTTATCGCGCGTATCGAAGCGACATCAATTGGAAAAAGCAGGCTAAGCGAGGAGTGAGCCTGGCAGAAAAGGCGATTCAACAAATCGAAGAAGAGTGGTCTGAATTTCAAGACCGCTTTTCATCCCCCCCTCCGATTCCCCGAACGTTGGAGTCAGAAGCAGAATACACGGCCTTCCTCATGAAAATTCCACTGCGCTACATCACCCCTGAGGAAATCATTCGTCCTCACCGAAATATTCGGGATGGCGTTCCCAACGAACTACCTCCTAAATCGTACTGGTCCCGCATAGAAGACACGCTCAAGGTCGCGGATGAGATCAGGCACAAACTGGGAAAGCCGCTCTACTGCATTAATTCCGCTTACCGTTCCCCCGCTTATAACGCCGCGTGTTTAGGAACAGCCAGTCGATCGTTTCATATGAAGAACCAGGCTCTCGACCTGATGTTTTCCGGAGGCTCAACGGCAGCTTCCGAAGTTGCGAAAACGCTTCGAAAAAACAAATTCTTCAAAGGCGGGATCGGGACCTATCCTACCTTCATCCATATCGACACCCGCGGGTACAACGCAACGTGGGACGCCTGACCAGCATTCTGAATTTGCCTGGAATGTCTTTCAGATGACCTTCCCCCTGTCCAACTCTCCCCTTCACTCTGGTGGCTTCGTGGACGGATATGACATTTTTCGCTGAAATCTTTCGCGCTATTTCGTGAGATCGGTAGGTTCGCACCGATGAATACGTCCCCCCCTCCCCTGATCGGAGTTGTTTTTGATCTCGATGGTGTCCTGATCGACTCCCATAACCAGCACGAGCGCAGCTGGTTTCGCCTCGCTGATGAGCTGGGAAGACCGCTCACCAAAGAGCAGTTCAAGGAGTCATTCGGGATGCGGAATGAAATGTGCATTCCGGATGTTTTCGGATGGGCCGCGAGAGATGATCACGACACGATTCGAAAACTCGGTGAGCAGAAAGAGGAGCTGTATCGCGAGCTCCTCGCGGAAGACAAGCTTGAGCCTCTGCCAGGAGTGATGGCTCTCGTGGAAGACCTTGCCGAAAATGAAATCCCGATTTCACTCGGCTCTTCCACCTCGCGGAAAAATATCGAAGTCTGCTTTCGGATCACCGGTCTGGACCGTTTCTTTGGAGAGAACTACACCGGTGCTGAGGACGTATCCCACGGCAAGCCGGCTCCGGATGTCTTTCTGGAAGCGGCCCGAAAAATCAACCGGCAGCCGGTCGATTGCGTGGTGATTGAAGATGCCCACGTGGGAGTCGAAGCAGGGATTGCCGCCGGAATGAAGGTGATTGCGGTAACGACAACTCACCCGGAGGAATCATTTTCCACGTCCGGAGCGTCCCGAATCGTGGATTCGCTGGAAAAGGTCGACGCAGAGTTCATCTGCGAGCTGATCAGCGGGTAGCGGGAAAGGTTTCCCGCTTCCGGCCGTGGATCGCCAGGTTCGGCGAGTCAGCTCATTTGTGAGCGTCGACGATCTTTTGCAGTTCGGCACGCTTCACACCGGCCGGTGCATCCACGTCAGCAAATTTCGCGCGCGCGGCAGCTGCCTGTTCAACCGTAACCGCAGGAGCGCTGTTGCCCCACTCATTGCGGGTGTAGGTGAGAACTGCAGCGAGTTTTTCGTCATCGAGGCCGGCTGCGAGAGGTGCCATCATGCCCATGAAGTCCATGTTTTCTTTGGCAATTCCTTTGAGAACCACAAGAAGGGGAAGGTCGGGGTCTCCGAGAAGCATTTCAGAACCAACGAGACTGGGTGCCATGAGGGCAGGGCCGGCTTTGAGTCCGGTTCCGTCAGGGCCGTGACAGGCGGCACAGGTCGCGTAGGTTGTCTTTCCGAGAGCCATAACCGCCGGATCGATCTCTGCAGCGGCGTCAGCCGAAGCTGCTGTTTCTTCCTTTGCGGGAGCGGCTGCTGTCGGAGCGGCATCCGCAACTTTTTCTTCCGCCGCCGGGGCTGCTTCAGCCGGGGCCGGAGCCGGAGTTTCGGCGGTTTCTTTCTTGTCATCACCGCCTCCCAGTCCGCCGCCGACGAAGGCAAATCCTACGATTCCGAGCATGACAATCAGTGATGCGGGAACAAGAAAAAGGAAAACGCTGCCGATGATGGAAAGGATCGGATTACTGGATGCTTGGCTTGTGTCGCTCATGGTCGGTGGAAGGAAGCTTGTTTACGCCGGAAGTCAATTGTTTGCTGCACCGGCCTGTGCTTGATTTTACGCCGGAAAGAGGGCCGGGGGTGCTCTTTTTCGGCTGTTTTTCAGAAAAATGAATCTACCGGAGCACCGAGTCAAACTGCTCCCCGTCCCGCAGGAGGATTGGGGCGCGATTCGCGAAGCTGCGGAACGGATTTGGCCTTCAGCCTATTCATCCATTCTCGATCTCCGACAGATCGAATACATGCTGGAGATGATGTATTCGGAGGTGGCGATCGGGCAGGATGTCACGAGAGGCGTTCACTACCGGTGGATCCATTGTGCCGGGAAGAATGCGGGATTTGCCGCATTCGGGCCGGTGGAAGTGAATGGCCCCTGCGAATTGCACAAACTTTATGTGGAGGCTCCGCTTCAGGGAAAAGGGGTGGGGAAATCGGCGGTCGAAGTGCTTGCAGAAGAATTACGGGACAGCGGGGCCCGGGCGATCAGGCTCCGGGTAAATCGACACAACGCGAATGCATTGCAATTTTACCGGCGTGTTGGGTTCTCCGTCTATGCCGAAGACCGGCTCGATATCGGCAATGGCTTCGAAATGGATGATTTTCTGATGGAAAAACCACTGACCTGAGAAAACTACTGTCCGGAAAATTTCGCGTATTCGCTGCTGCGAAAAGTCCTTTGAGAGGCGACAGTATTCTCCTTATGTCTCTTGCGGCGTCACAGAACAGTCTGCAAATTCTTCGCGGAGAATTGATCCCTGCGGCGGACCGGCTATGCCACCTCGTCGAAAAACTCGGCATGGACGCACCCGACGGCGTTCCGGAAGCCGATGCGGAGCAATTTTCGCGGGACCTGAAGAAACTTCACAACGAGGCCCCGGCTTTTCGCAGCGGGATTGCGCAGTGGTTTGGAGAAGACGTTTCGACTGATTCCCGGTTTTCTGCGGCACTCCGAAAATCCCGTCATGATGCCCGCAATCAATTGAATCACTTGTTCGGAACGATTCAACTGATGCAGATGTTTCCGTGCCCGCCTGAATTTCTCGATCGTTCCCGGGAAATCGTGGGGGTGCTGGAGTCCTGTCTCGCTCTCGTATCAGGCACTGCTGCCATCGCGGAGGAAAGTGAGGAACCTCCCGAGGCATCCCACCTCCCCTGTGAACCGGGCGAATCGGCCGGTATCATTCTCGTTGCGGACGACGATCCTGAGAACAGGGAGATTCTCGATCGTTTGCTGCAGCCCTGCGGATTCGAAGTTCAGTTTGCGGAGAACGGACGAATCGCCATCGAGAAAATCGAGGCGAACGACTTTGATGCGGTTCTTCTCGATATCGAAATGCCGGAAATGGACGGGTTTCAAGTTCTCGAATCGCTCCGGGAATCAGGGCACCTCCGCTACACGCCGGTAATCGTGGTAACCGGACTTCAGGAGGAGCAGGACGCTGTCCGGTGCATCGAAATCGGGGCGGAAGATTTTCTTTCCCGCCCCATCCGGCCCGCCCTTCTCATGGCGCGGCTTAACGCAAGCCTGGAGAAAAAGCGGCTTCGGGAAAAAGTCTTCGAGCAGCACTTCACTCCCGAACTGGCACGCGAGCTGGCCCGGAATCCGGACCCGATGAAGATGCAGGCGCGCCAGGCGGAAGTCAGTGTGCTGTTCTGCGATATCCGCGGCTTTTCATCGATCAGTGAACGGCTCGGACCGAGCCAGACGATTGACTGGCTCGGCGGAGTCATGGGGGAATTCTCCACCCGCGTCATCGAGCTGGGCGGAGTGTTGGTAGACTACACCGGTGATGAACTCATGGCGATGTGGGGGGCGCCGAACGTGCAGCCGAATCACGCGGAGCTCGCCTGTCGCGCTGCGATGGAGATTCGAAAAAGTCTCGATGATCTGAATGAGAAATGGCGGCCCGTCGTCGACGCCGAAACCGAAGTGGGAATCGGCGTAAATACCGGGGAGGCCCTCGTCGGAAACGTAGGAACGCATCGCAAATTTAAATATGGCCCTCTCGGGACAGTGGTAAATCTTGCCAGTCGCGTCCAGGGAGCTACGAAATATCTGAGGACCCCGATGCTTGTCACCGGGTACACGGCAGCGCAACTTCCTTTGAGTTTTTCACGAAGGAGATTGTGCCAGGTCCGGGTGCAGAACATTCAGGCACCCGTCCATCTCTACGAGCTCGAGCCTCCCGGTGCCCGACCGGACTGGGCGGAATTGGCAAAGCGCTATCAGGATTCCCTGGAAGAATTTGAGTCCGGCAATTTTCGGAAGGCTTCGTCGATTCTCAGTGATGTTCTTCTGGAATCACCCGATGACGGACCCGGCCTGCAACTCATGGCCCGCATCGTCGAATCGATGCTGAATGACGGCGAGGAATTCTCCCCGGTCTGGGAGCTGCCGGGGAAGTGAGACTTTCCCGGCCTTCAGTCCCCCGTGGTCGGATCGTGTATTTCCAGAATTCCCTTTACCGCACGCAGCAGTCGATCGATGCGAATCGGCTTGCTGATGATGTCTTTCACCCTGGCATCGCGAACCCATTCTTCGGAGACGGGTACTTCCTTGCTTTCCCGGATAAAAATTACGCCGGGGGCGAGAGGCTTGGGACCCGCTCCGGTAGAATAGACCTTGCAGAGTAGTTCGTAGAGAAGCGTGCCTTCCATCTGATCGAAGTCGTAGGCGAAGAGGAAAATGCGATACGGTTTCTGCAACGCCATTTCAAAGGCCCGTATCGCATCGGTAGTCGTTTCAACTCGGGAATGAGTGAAGTTTTCGAGAGCTTCGCGGAGCAGGCGATTGGTCGCGGCCGACGGAAATGCGACCAGCACGTCCTGAATGCCAACGGGTTCCGCAGGGATGTCGGAGCCTCCGGACTCAACGTCTACTTCAGCAATGACGTGCTCCTGCTCCTCTGCGGCATCGAGCAACGTGGATTCCTCATCTGCGGGAAGTTCCTTCCCGAGATCGCGAATCGTTTTCCATTTGCGGTCTGACATAGAGAAGAAGCGGCTGCCTTAAATCGAAATCGAGTCGGGGAAGTCCGGACAGATTCGGGATTGAGAAAGAGCTTTCCCGTTTTCCGCATCGAGAAACAGGACCGTCCCGCCCTGATCGCAGGTCCAGAACTCGAGGCAGCCCGCTTCGTGATAGAGGCGGCGTTTCATTTCCATTTCGGCAGGAGAGTTGGATGGTGACAGCACCTCAATGCAGATTTCCGGGGCAATGGGAAACGCCAGACTCTCTTTCACTTCCTCAAAACGATTTGCGGAATACCAGCCCACATCTGCGAGCTTTACGCCGTCGGAGGTGGATATAGGACACTCGGCGACAGGAGTTCCTCCCCCCAATTTGTTTTCCAGTAAAATGCCAATTCGCATTTCCATCGCACCATGCCAACCACCTGCATACGGACTCATAATTACATGACCAAAACGGTCCGTCTCAATCCTCTGTTCCAGCTCCGCGATTTCAGAGTCGGACATGATTTCGCCCCATCGCTTTTCATTGAAAGCGATTTGATTTCGCTGCGGCGGCAGTTCGATAACGACGGACATGGGAGAAAGGATACCGCTTTTTGGCAACTACGACAAGCCCCGTAAAACCACGCACTTCTTGCAAGTTCGGCCTTTCCACCGGACACTCCGCCCATGAGCGAAAACGCGTTCATCCGCATCCAGGGTGCCCGCCAGCACAACCTGAAGAATCTTGATCTCGACATTCCAAGAAACCGGTTTGTCGTCGTCACCGGTGTTTCCGGCTCCGGAAAGTCGTCGCTCGCATTCGACACACTTTACGCCGAGGGACAGAGGCGATACGTCGAATCCTTGTCCGCCTACGCGCGGCAGTTTCTGGATCAGTTGGAAAAGCCGGAAGTGGATTTTATCGAGGGACTCACTCCGGCGATTGCCATCGAACAGCGCACCTCCCAGCCGAATCCGCGCTCAACGATTGCGACGACAACCGAAATCTACGACTACCTCCGTATTCTCTACGCCGCGCTGGGGCAGCCGCATGATCCCGAGACGGGAACCCCGCTTGTTCGCCACTCGATCAAAGACATCGTCGACGTCCTCACCGCTCATCCGGAGAGAACAAAGATTGTCCTGCTTGCACCGCTTCGCGTCGAAAAGGGCGAAACCCTCGGCGAAGTGCTCGAACGGCAGCGCGCCCAGGGATTTCTCCGTGTCCGGCTCGACGGGAAGATCATCGAGATCGAGGAATCGGGAGAAAATCCGAAAGCAAAGAAAGTGGAAATCGTTATCGACCGACTCGTCATCCGGGAAGACATCCGGGGAAGGCTCGCTGACTCGCTCGAGACGGCACAAAAAATCTCCGAAAATCACATTTCCGCTCTCGTGCAGGTGCCGGAATCCGATGAGTGGGAGCCGCATGATTTTACGTTTCGCTTCACGAATCCCGATACAGGCTTCAGCCTTCCGAAGCTCACGCCAAAGCATTTCTCGTTTAACAGTCACCTCGGGGCCTGCCCGACGTGTCACGGCCTGGGAACCCGGCTTGTCCCGGACGGGGAACTGATGGTTCCGGATCCCTCAAAGAGCATTCAGCAGGGAGCGATCAAAACGTGGTGGAGCGGATCAAAGAAACGAAAGGGTTTTCACCAGCGTGCCATTGAGGATCTCGCCAAAACCTACTCTGCGGATCTGGAAGCTCCGGTTTCCGGGCTGCCGCGCGAATTTAAGAAGGCACTTCTCTTCGGAGATGATCAGTTTGAAGGCCTCAGCAACCAGGCGCTGCGGCTCCTCAAAACGACAAAGAGCGAAGTCACGAAGAGGAACGTTCGCCGCTTCATGTCACCGAAACCTTGTCCTGACTGCGAGGGGAAACGGCTCAAAGATGACATCCTTTCTGTAACCCTGAACCACCGGGAGAAACCTCTCTCCATCGAAGGTTTTACCAGTCTCTCCATCGAGAAAGCACTCGCATGGATCGAGGGAGTTATTCTCTCGGAGCTGGAAAGCACTTATGCCGGAGAAGTCATCAGTGAAGTGAAGAAGCGACTTTCGTTTCTCCAGACTGTTGGCCTGGGTTATCTCTCCCTTGACCGGCAGAGCGGAACTCTGTCGGGGGGGGAAAGTCAACGTATCAGACTCGCAACACAGCTCGGAGCAGGGCTCGCCGGAGTTCTCTATGTA
Source organism: Verrucomicrobiales bacterium (assembly GCA_022361255.1). GTDB lineage: Bacteria > Verrucomicrobiota > Verrucomicrobiia > Verrucomicrobiales > DEV007 > Arctic95D-9. Next base: position 17,435 of record JAKSBG010000358.1, on the reverse strand, counting down.
CTCGACGAACCGAGTATCGGATTGCATCAGTCGGACAACGAGAAACTCATCGCGACGCTGAAGAATCTGCGAGATGCGGGGAACTCCGTCATCGTGGTGGAACACGATGAAGACACGATCCGCGCGGCCGACCACCTTCTCGACATCGGTCCCGGTGCGGGACCTGAGGGAGGTCGATTGCTCTCTCAGGGAAGTCCGGGGGAGGTCGAGGCCGACCAAAACTCCATCACCGGCGCGTGGTTGTCCGGCAGAGAGAAAATCGAAATTCCGCCGCTCTATGAAAGCGATCTCGAAGACCGGGAAATTGTCATTCGCGGAGCGAGAGAGCACAACCTGAGGAACATCGACGTGGCTTTTCCCCTGGGCCGTTTCATTTGTGTAACCGGCCTTTCCGGCAGCGGAAAATCAACACTCGTCGACACCATTTTGCGCCGGGCACTTTTCCGGCATTTTCACAGCAACAAGGACAAGCCCGGTGAGCACGATTCGATTGAGGGTATCGAGCACATTGACAAAGTCATCGTTATCGATCAGGCCCCGATTGGTAGAAGCCCGCGTTCAAACCCTGCCACCTATATCGGGGTCTTCAGCCCGATCCGCGACCTTTTCAGTCAGCTCCCCGCGTCCCGTGCGCGCGGATACGAACCGGGCCGGTTCAGCTTCAACGTCTCCGGTGGTCGCTGCGAAACCTGCCAGGGCGATGGCTTGATCAAAATTGACATGCACTTTCTCAGTGACGTCTACGTCACTTGCGAAACCTGCGGGGGCCGTCGCTACAACCGCGAAACGCTCGACGTGACCTACCGTGGAAAGAGCATCGCTGATGTTCTTGAAATGACGGTGGAGGAAGCCCTCGCCTTTTTTCAGAAAATTCCGAAGATCAGCCAGCAGCTACGAGCTCTCCGCGATGTCGGCCTCGGCTACCTCAGGCTGGGTCAGTCTGCTACCACTCTTTCCGGTGGCGAAGCGCAACGCATCAAGCTCGCAGCGGAGCTCGGAAAAACATCAACCGGAAACACCCTCTACCTGCTGGACGAGCCGACGACCGGCCTTCACTTTTCCGATATCGCGACTCTGCTCGAAGTTTTCTACCGGCTTCGGGATCAGGGAAACACACTCATCGTGATCGAACACAATCTCGATGTCATCAAGTGCTCCGATCACATCATCGACATGGGACCCGGAGGCGGTGAGCACGGCGGCGAAGTCATCGCGACTGGCCGACCCGGAGAAATTGCAAAAGCGAAAGGCTCCCTCACAGGCAAGTATCTGGCCCGCTATTTTTAAGCCGCTTCTTTCTCCGGTTTTCTACAAGCGGCGGATTTTGACATCCTTGAACCAGACGACCTGCCCGTGGTTCTGCAACCCGATGTAGCCGCTGCGTGGCTTGTCTTTGATTGCCACTTTAAACTTGTTTGTGGAACCGTCCGGATTTTTGCCCACCTCAGTCCAGTCGTTTACATCGACATCGAAGGTCTTCACTCCGTTGATGTGACAGACGATATTAGGCCCGACAGCCTTTAGCGTCAGAGTATCCCATTCACCCACCGGATTTGCCGGGTCGGCGAGGGGATCTGCGGCGTCGTAAAAGGTTCCGTTCTGCTTGCGTAGTTCTTTCTCCCCGTGGGTTTTCTGAAAGCCTTCGTTGTCCATCAGTTGCACCTCGAAGCCCTGCTGGACGTGATCCTCTTTGTTCGCCCGGTAGAAAACACCACTGTTTGCGCCTTCGGAAAGTTTGTAGGACAGGGAGAGTTCGAAGTCTGCGTATTCCTCCTTCAGCCAGATGTCTCCCATGCCGCGGACTTTCTTCTTCCCGCCTTTGCCTTCTACCTCCTTCATGTTGCAGGTCAGCGCCCCTTGCTCATCAATTTCCCAGCTGCCCTCAACGTAGTCCCAGGCATCGAGATTGCTTCCGTCGTAGGCAACGGTCCACTCCGGACCTGACGTTTCGGTTACTTCTTCTTCGACGCAGGCGGTAAGCAGGACAATCGAAGCGATGAAAGGGAAAGTGAGATGTTTCATAGGAAAATCGATCACACTCCTCCATACGCAATCTTCGGGATTGCGGCGAGGAGCGTCTTCGCGGTTTCGGATTCCGGTCTTTCAAAAAGCTGATCGGCTTCACCGACCTCGACAATTTTTCCCTCATCCATCACCGCGATCCGGTCGGCGATGTAGCGAACGACCGAAAGATCGTGGGAAATAAATATCATCGTGAGATCGAGTTCGTCGCGCAGCTGACGGAGCAAGTTTAAAATCTGTGACTGAATCGAAACATCCAGCGCGGAGACCGGTTCATCCGCGAGGATCAGCTTGGGCTCGGGTCCAAGTGCGCGGGCAATGGCGATACGCTGGCGCTGCCCGCCGGAAAATTCGTGTGGGTATTTCCGGACAAAGCGGGCATCGAGGCCGACCCGCTCCATCAAATCGGAAACCGCTGACTCCAGCGAACTTCTATCTTCCGCGAGATTCGGATGGCGTGTCAGGATCGCTTCTGCAAGCGTGCTGAAAACCGTCATGCGCGGATTCAGCGAAGCGTAGGGATCCTGAAAGATCATCTGAAAATCGCGACGGCGGCGGCGGATTTCATCAGGCGGAAGGTCCGCGAGACGTTCGCCTTCGAGGACCACACTCCCGGAAGTCGGGGTCAGCAATTGCATGACCAAACGGGAAAGGGTCGACTTTCCGCAACCGCTCTCACCGACCAGGCCAAGAATCTCCCCTTTCTCGATCGAGAGAGAGACGCCGTCAACCGCGCGCACCGTAGTCGGCGTTTTCACGAGAAGGCCTTCCTTCTTCACAAAGTGTTTTGTCAGATTCTGGAGCTCGAGATATGACATAGGGCCGCGTTGCAGTTCGGAAAAAGGTTATTGAATCGTTGCTTCCAGACATCCCGGACAATCCTGGACCCAGTGCCCCGGTTCGATCTCGGAAAGATCCGGCCGACTCTTCGCGTGAGGGGGATCACTTTCCTCGTTTTCGCAGCGTGGCGCAAAAGCACAGCCCGGAATATCGCTTGAGAGGTTCGGCGGCAGTCCGGGGATCGTATAAAGCGTTTCCCCCTTGGTCTGCATCGCGGGAATGGAGCGCTGCAGAGCGCGCGTGTAGGCGTGACGCGGTTTGGTGAAGAGCGTTTCGACCCCGGCACGCTCCACGAAGCGCCCGGCATACATGACGTTCACGTAGTCGCACACTTCGGAAACAACAGCGAGATCGTGAGTGATGAAGATCACGGCTGTCCCGAGCTCTTCCTGACGTTCTTTGATCAAATCAAGAACCTGTCGCTGAATTGTTACATCGAGCGCAGTAGTTGGCTCATCGGCGATCAGAATTTCCGGCCGGGTAATGAGCGCCATGGCAATCATGACCCGCTGCCTCATGCCTCCGGAAAACTCATGCGGATAGCTGTTGATTCGCTTGTGAGGATCAGGAATACCAACCGCATCAAGTTCGGCGACAGCACGCTCCAGCGCCTCTCCTTTGGTCAAATCGGTATGGAGCAAAAGAGGCTCGATGAGTTGGGTCGAAATTTTGAGGTAAGGATTCAGCGAAGTCATCGGATCCTGAAAAATCAGACCAATGCGCTTGCCGCGAATGGAGCGAAGCTGCTTTTCCGAAAGAGAAAGCAAATCGATACCGTCGAATTTGGCGGTCCCGCCCTCGATACGGCCCGGAGGCTGGGGGATGAGCCCGAGCAGGGAATAGCAGGTCACCGACTTTCCTGAACCCGATTCGCCGACAATGCCGACCGTCTGTCCCGCTTCGACCTCGAAAGAAACACCATCAACCGCCCGAACGACTCCGTCACGGGTGTGAAAGTAGGTTTTGAGGTCGTTGACTTCGAGAAGCGGCATGGCGGAATGGGTGACCAAATCTACGCGAAATTGCCTGTGCGGGGCAAGCGAGTTTACAGGAAGCACAAGATCGTCAATCCTACCCCCATCCCACCACCTTGCACTTGCTCATATCAAACGGGGAAAAGTGCACTTCCACTTCCCGACCTACCGGATCACCGGGTTCGGGCTTTGGCCCCTTCTTTTCGACAATCGCGTAGGCCCGGTATCCGTTTGCCATTTCGACTTCATACAGTCGACCGGCATCGTGCTCAGCCGTGATGCGCCCTTTCTCACTGATAGGTGGTCGTTCTGTCATTCTAAAATCCGAAACAATGCGTAGCCGCGCTTCTACTCCTTTGCCACAATGGAACGAATCATTTCATAGATTTGTCTCTCCCGGGCCTCCCGTACAGGCTTTGTGGTGCTGGCCTGTACAAAATAGAGGCGCTCGCCCGTGTCAAACACCATCAGATAAAACCGCATCGGAAATTCCTCTTCCCCCTTTTTCACCGTAGCTTCCGCAGTTGTGAAAATGGCAGGCCACTTTTTCTCTCCCGGTCCCCTGACCTGCCCGGTTTTCGGTTCTTCGACCTTCTCCACCTCAAACCGCGTCTCGAAGTTTGCGATCGTAGCATCGATGATGTCCTGCATCGAGCCACCGATTTGAGCGCTCATTTCCTTGAAGAAAGCCGAGGACCGGTTGTCCTGAGTCGCGTATCCGCCGAGAACATCCCCGGCGTTCAAATCCGTCTCCTCCCAGCCGGAAGGCAACGCTATCGAAAGCCGGTCCTCCGCCATTTTCACCCGGTATTCCGCAGCAGCCGCACCCGTGGACACCGCGAAAACAAACGCAAGCAGCACCTGAAAAGTGCCTTGCGCTCTTTCGATCTGTTGCTCTTGTGGCATCAGACAAACCTATCTACTTTTTTCCATCATCCCAATTCGAAAATCATGGCTCGTATCAATGACAATTTCCTCAAACTGAAGGCCGGTTACCTTTTCCCTGAAATCGGACGCCGCGTCAGCGCTTACACGGATGCCAATCCCGATGCCGCCGCAAGACTCATTCGATGCGGGATCGGTGATGTCACCGAGCCGCTTCCCGAAGCATGCCGCAAGGCCATGCATGATGCTGTCGATGAGCAGGGCGATTCTGCAACCTTCCGTGGATATGGTCCCGAGCAGGGTTACGACTTTCTCCGGGAAGCGATTGTGGAGAACCAGTTCGCCGGGCTGGGTATTTCTGCGGACGAAGTTTTCGTCTCTGACGGGTCGAAATGCGACACCGGAAACATTCTCGACATCTTCGGACCGGGAAACAAAATTGCGATCACTGATCCCGTTTATCCGGTTTACGTCGACACCAACGTCATGATCGGAAACACCGGTGAGGCGGATGAAAACGGTGCCTATGACGGTCTCGTGTATCTTCCCTGCACGGCGGAAAACGGCTTTGTTCCCGCCATCCCGGATAAGAAAGTGGATCTCATTTATCTTTGCTATCCGAACAACCCCACCGGCGCTACCGCAACCCGTGACCAGCTCGCTGCCTGGGTTGCCTACGCAAAGGAAAACAAGGCAATCATCTTTTACGATGCCGCCTACGAAGCATTCATTCAGGAAGACGACGTTCCTCATTCCATCTATGAAATTGAGGGAGCAAAGGAATGCGCGATTGAATTCCGTAGCTTTTCGAAAAACGGAGGCTTCACCGGCACGCGTTGCGCCTACACCGTGATTCCGAAGGAGCTGGTTGGCTACACCGAAGACGGAAGCGAGCAGGCGCTGCACCCGCTCTGGTCGCGCCGTCACAGCACCAAATTCAACGGCGCGAGCTATCCGGTTCAGCGTGGAGCTGCCGCAGTCTTTTCTGAAGAAGGAAAGGCGCAAGTGTCCGCTCTCATCGAGGGCTACATGGGCAACGCGAAACTCCTTCGTGATGCCTGCACCGAAATCGGCCTCGATGTCTACGGTGGCATCAATGCGCCCTACGTGTGGGTCGGATGCCCTGAGGGTGTCAGTTCGTGGGACATGTTTGACCGCATGCTGGAACAGGCTCAGGTTGTCATCACTCCCGGAGCCGGCTTCGGCGCGGCGGGAGAGGGCTACTTCCGGATCTCGGCGTTCAACAGCCGGGAAAATGTGGAGGAAGTCTGCCGCCGGATTCAGGAGAATTTAGGGTGATCACCTCATTCCCCCCCCGCTGATACCATATCCGACCCTGTGAGATAGGGAACTCAACCCGGTTGAGTCGTCCCGAAAAAATGAAAAGGGCGAGTGGAAATGATCCACCCGCCCTTTTCTCCCCAATCCTGGCATTACCAAGGTGTGCCTAAGAAAATCTCATTCAATTCTTCGCTTTGTAGCGTCGGCTGCCGGAAACCAGTTCGTATACCGGCCAGCCATTGAAATAGTCCCAATAGGAATAACGATAGTGACTCATTTCCGCAGTGCCCTTAAATTTCTTACGCACTTTATTACTCCCCACTTTCTTTCGGCTGCCATACAACTTCCCGTCGACCTTGTAGCGAATCCCGTTCTTGTCGACCCCCGCTGCCGAAAACCTGCCGGAGCGACGAATTCGGAATTTTCTTCTATCCGTATTTGAAGCCAGCAGGCTGTATTGGGTGAAATTGCCGTAATCATCCTGCCCGAGAGCAAAAATACTCACGGAGAGCTTCTTGATCTTCTTCCCCTTCCGGTCGACCCGGAACGAAATCCTGCCAGTCGAACCCGTTTTTCCTTTGTATTTTCCAGATTTCGCCTTCGTCGCCGCTTCGACGGTTGAAGGCGCAGAACAATGCATCATGGCTGCCGCAGCAAGCAGCAGTAGAATCGGCAATCTTTTCGTTATCAGGGCGTTCATGCAGGATCGACGCACCTGCTCAGCCGGCTATGCAGAGAAACATCGAAAAAATCACTGCAAACCCGAATTTTTTTCGATGAATGAAGCGACGTCACGGTTCCACCCGGTATTCGACTTCTCGATCGTGTACATCATGTGGCCTCCTTCGTAGAAGGTGTATTCGATGTTTTCGAGTAGGGCGGGATCAACGTTGAGATGGCCCAGACTGTGGCGGATCGCGGAATAGGGGGTGGCCAGATCCTGATACCCGCAATTCACCATGACCTTGAGAGTGGGATTCTCCGACATCACGGAGGACAACTTGTGAAGGACATTGACGGGCTGCCCGATGAAGGCATCGCCAAAATCCCAGGGGCGGACTCTCGAGCTGAGAATCTCGTAGATCAGGTCGCTTTCGAATTTGAGATCGCGACGAACATAGTCATTCAGCGCCGCAGAAAAGGGACCGAACACAACCGAATAGCTGGGATCGTATTCCGGCGAACTTCCGGCAAGATTGCCGTCGCGACCGGTCACACGGGAGTCAAAACGCCCGATCATGAGCCCCTCATCGCGAAGCAGCTCTTCGCGAAAAAATCCGGACGGTATCCGCAAGTCATGGCGCTTCACCAGCTCCTTGTTGATCCCGGTGAAACGGGCGACCTGCGCGGCTACGGCATCCATTTCCTCTTCACTGATGCGATCCCCTTTCAACAATGCCGAGGCGTAGGCGCCTTCCGCAAATGCCTCAACCTCTTCGCGCCGCTTATCCGGATTCTGAAGAAGTTCATCCGGCAGCTTTTGAAAATAGGCAGCCGTTTCGCTGAGGGCCGGAAGAAAGGTCACGTAGGAAAGGTCGCTCCCCCAGAGGGTGTCAAAGCTGAGTACACCGGAAACGAGGATAATCCCGTTCAGATACAAGCCGAAATCATCGTGCAGCTCCTGTGCCACTCCCGCTGCGCGAAAGGCTCCGTAACTTTCCCCGGCAAGAAATTTGGGAGAAAGCCAGCGACCATTCCGGGTTGTGTAGAGCCGGATGAATTCGGCTACGGAGTCGAGATCCCCCTGAAAATTGTGAAACTCGTTCGCCTTTTTCTCATCATCCGACCGACTGAACCCTGTGCTGACCGGATCAATGAATACCAGATCCGTAACGCGCAGGATCGATTCCGGGTTGTCACCGAGGCGGAAGGGCGGATTCGGCATCATTCCGTCTTCCGTCATTTGCACTCGTTTCGGCCCGAAGCCTCCCAGATGCAGCCATACGGCGGAGGAACCCGGTCCACCGTTGAAACAAAACGTAACGGGCCGGGTTTTTGGATCCTTCACGTCGTCGAGAGTGTAAGCGACGTGAAACATCGAGGCCTTGGGTCCTTTCTCTTTCCTCGAGACAACAATCGTGCCGGCTGTGGCAGTGTATTTCAGCTCCCTACCACCAAATGTGCCGGTGTGCTTCGTGATGGAAACCTTGTCTTCAGGAGCAGCGTCTTTTTTCTCAGATGGCTTTTCATCTTGTTTCGTCTGCTTTTCATCAGCGGAAAGGCAAAACGGGACAGAGCAAATAACTGCGAGCAGGAGGGGGAAAAGGCGAGTCATGTTGCGGCAACCGTAGCGGGTCGCCTTTTCCGAAGCAAGGGGTGTGTGATCAAATTGCAGGGAAGCGGTTTCAATATCCGGAAGCGGTCCGAATCCTGAGATTACATAACAAAATGACCTCGGGGTCCGCTTGTGAAAAATTTCACAAAGGGGTTGCTCAGGACATTCGCGGACGTAACCTCTTATGCAAATTACCTGTCCAACCATGTCCGAAGCCAACCTTCAACATGCCGCCTACGACTCCAAGGTCGAAGGGAACGTCATTTTCACCCGCGTCGATACCGCAATCAACTGGATGCGGAAAAATTCCCTGTGGCCGATGCCAATGGGACTTGCCTGTTGCGCGATCGAGCTGATGGGAACAGGCGCCTCACGTTACGATATCGCCCGTTTCGGAGCTGAGGTAATGCGCTTCTCTCCCCGCCAGGCTGACGTCATGATCGTCGCCGGAACGGTGACCTACAAAATGGCGCTTGCCGTGAAGCGGGTCTGGGATCAAATGCCCGGGCCGAAATGGTGCATTGCAATGGGTGCCTGCGCATCCTCCGGCGGCATGTATCGCAGCTACGCGGTTCTCCAGGGAATCGACAACCTGATTCCCGTTGACGTGTATGTCTCGGGCTGCCCTCCGCGCCCTGAAGCGCTTCTCGAAGGTCTGATGAAACTTCAGGACAAGATCGACAAGAGCGAGTCCTCCCTCGCTCATTTCAACGCGGAAAAGCCGGCGTAACCGCTACTACCACTTTCCTTATGAGCGCTTCTTCTATCGACGCCCTGAAATCCACGTTCGGAGAGTCCGTTCTCGATACCGTCGAGTTTCGCGATGAGCACACCGCCATCGTGGAGAAAGACCGGGCCCTCGAAATTCTGACTCACTGCCGCGACGAGTTGGGCTATGACTACCTGCTCGATATCAGCAGTCTAGACCACTTCGGCGAAGAGCCGCGCTGGGAAATGGTTTACGAACTGTATCAGCTCGGAAACGGCGGCTACACCCATCTGCGCATCAAATACAAGTTGGCGGAGGACGACAAAGCCCCTTCCGTCTCCAAAGTCTGGCCGACGGCAGAATGGCACGAACGCGAGGTCTACGACATGATGGGCATCGAGTTTGACGGCCTTGCCGATCACCGCCGTATCCTGATGTGGGAAGGATTTCCCTATTTCCCCCTGAGAAAAGATTTCCCTCTCGCCGGTCGTCCCAGCGAGATGCCGGACGTCGCGTTCTCCGATCGCGCTCCTCTGGCAGGAGGGCCGTTTGTCACTTCACCGACTTCGGAAAGCACCGTTCATCGTGAGCCGCGCTCGCGGGAAATGGATTGATTTGGCTCGTCTCCGGCGGGAACGTTTCCGCGATGGAGTGGATCGAGCCAATTCTGAACTGGGCGAAAGAAAACAAGGTTTTCTTCGCCTGGGTTGCGAGCATTTCCGCTTTCACCTTTCTGCTGAGCCTCCTTCTCGTTCCGTTTCTGGTCCGAAAAATCCCGGAAGACTATTTCCTCGAGGAAGACCCGGAGGCAGATGCGATCCGCGAAAAATACTCCGGACTGCGTATCCTCTTTCTCATTCTGAAGAACTTATTCGGCTGGATCATTCTTCTCTCCGGCATTCTCATGCTACTCACCCCGGGACAGGGAATCCTGACGATCCTGATCGGCGTCATGATGATTAACTTCCCCGGCAAGCGCCGCCTCGAAATCAAACTCGTGAGCCTGAAACCGCTCAAACGGGCGATCAACTGGATGCGGGAAAAAGGGAACAAGCCTCCGCTGAAACTCCCTGAGTCCACCACAACCGTGACATCGTAATATCTGACACCGACACGAAAATCGGTTTGTGATTTCCCCATCCCACGCCTTATTTGCGCCCAACCATGAGCGACCACATTCGACTCCACATTCCCGGCCCGGTGGAAATTTCCCCCGGCACCTACGCAGCGACGAACACTCCCATGATCGGGCACCGGTCCAAGGATTTCGTAGCTCTTTACGACGACGTTCATCCGCGCCTCCAGCAACTCATGGGCACGGAACAGCCGGTGTTTCTTTCCACCTCATCCGCCTGGGGCGTCATGGAAGGTTCCCTCCGCAACCTGGTGAAGAAAAAGGTTCTTTGCTGCTGCTCGGGAGCCTTCTCCGACAAATGGGTCGACGTTGCCCGCCGCTGCGGAAAAGAAGCCGAAGCTCTTCAATATGATTGGGGCGTTCCTGTAGATCCCGCCGACGTCGATGCAAAACTCGCCACCGGGGAATTCGATACCGTCACCTTCATTCACAACGAAACTTCAACCGGAGTCATGAACCCTCTCGCCGAGGTAGCTGCCGTCGTTCGAAAATACGACGATGTCTGCCTTGTGACCGACACGGTCTCCAGCTTCTCCGTTGTCCCGATTGAATTCGACAAGCTCGGAATTGATGTGCTGCTCACCGGCAGCCAGAAGGCACTCGCCCTGCCTCCCGGCCTCGCGATTTTCACCGTTTCCGAGCGCGCCTACGATCGTGCTGCAACTGTTGACGACCGCGGTTACTACTTCGATTTTCACGAGTTCAAAAAGAATCAGGAGAAGTCGATGACACCGAGCACGCCGTGCATTTCAACCATCTACGGCTTGCGCCATCAGCTCGATGTAATCTTTGAAGAAGGTGTCGAAAACCGCTTTGCCCGCCACGGGAAGCTCAATGATATCGTGCACGAATGGATTCGCGCGAACGGTTTTGAGTTTTTCGCTCCGGAGGGTTTTCGATCCAAGTCACTGACTTGCGTGAAGAACAACAAGGAAATCGACGTCGCCAAACTCGGCCAGATCATGCGCGAAGAGCACAAGATTCAGCTCGACGGTGGCTACGGAAAAATCAAAGGCACCACCTTCCGCATCTCCAATATGGGCGATGAAACCGAAGAGACCATCGGCAACCTGCTGAGCTGTCTCGACGACGCTCTCGGAAAGCTGTAAAAAGCGCCGGACAACTCCGCGAAAAGCGGTGGATGAAAAAAGAACGCAGCAAGCCACGTTTCTCCAACCGCGGCCAGCGGCTGCGTGTGCGAACGTGAATGAGGACTGCTGCACAGAAGTGGCGGCTGAACCAGGAAGGACTACTATGACGACTCCCCATGAAGCCCCATCCCCTTATCTCTTTTCTCCCGACCTGAACCGGGTCGGAGTGAAGATTTGCGGTATCACATCCGGAGCTCAGGCCTCCGCCATCGTCGAACTGGGTGCCGACGCACTGGGGATCAATTTCTGGCCCCGTTCGAAACGCTACATCGCGGTCGATGACGCCGCCCCGTGGCTCCGCGAGCTCGCTGGAACGGTTCCCCGTGTCGCCGTAACCGTAAACGCAACCGACGACGAACTTTCCGCGATACATGATTCCGGCGTCATCGATCTCATTCAGCTTCACGGCGATGAAACTCCCGAACGGGCTGCCTCGCTGGCGAACGAAGGGCTTCCCGTTTTCAAGGCGATGGGCGTAAAAGATCGGGCCATGCTGGAAACCGCACTCTGCTACCCGTCTCCCACTCTTCTCCTCGACGCCTACGCCCCGACCGAATACGGGGGCAGCGGTGAAACAATGGACTGGAAGCTCGGAGCCGAAGCCGTTTCGAAGCGACCCGACCACCAGATCATTCTCGCCGGAGGACTGAAACCGGAGAATGTTTCCGACGCCATCAAACAGGTAAAACCTGCCGGCGTTGACGTCGCCAGCGGCGTGGAAGCAGAACCGGGAGTCAAAGATCTGGAACTGGTTCGCCTCTTCGTGGAGAACGCTCGGGCCGCGCTCTAAGGCGGCTCTTTGCCCCCCTATCCGCGAAAAAGGCGGATTCTACGTTTCAAGCGTTCCCTCAACGACTCCGAGGCGGGAGTCCACCTGAAGGCGGGCCCAGAGAGCTTCGCCCTCAGAATCGCCCCTCAGAAGCCCCTGATAGGCTTCTATTGTCTTTCGGGCTTCGTCCTCCTCCTCATCCAGCAACTCCACCCGAAATCGGTTTAATCCTGCGTTTCTCAAATTTCGAAAGAACCGGGCCCCGCTCTGAGCCCGCCCGTTGAAAAGCGTATTGCGACATCCCACGTCCGCTTTCAACGGATGGAGCTGCCCAACCCGGTCGCGAAGCTGCACATCGTGCTCATCACAGGGCCGACCGCAGTTGGTGAAGTCAGTCCCTTCCGATAAAAAGGTGCAGAACACACAGTGCTCCATATGAAACATCGGCATGTGCTGATGAAGAGTCAGCTCAAACCAGTCCGGGGGAGCTGCCCCTAACAGATCCAGAACCTGTTCGATATTCAGATCATATGAGATGGTCAGGTTTTCCATCCCCTCCTGTGCAATGAGACGGGACGCGGAAACCGGATTGGCAACATTCAGCGAAAAATCACCGATCATTTGCAAATCGGGATGTCCCCGAAAGTGGCGAACCCCGCCCGTGTTTCGCACGAGCACTCCGTCCGGTTTCGCTTTTTCCACCACCCGGAAAAGCCCGGCCTCACCGGCCTTTTGAATGCGCGGCGTTGCCAGAAAAATACGGGCTTCGGGAAAATCCTTCTTTGCCCGTTCCACCACCTCACGATAGCGGCGAACGTCCTCCAGATCGATCTGCACCAGTTGCACACCGCAGCGCAACGCTGTCTCAACCTGCCGCTCGGTTCGACACAGAACACGCAGCTCCGGTGCCCACGCCTGCTTCGCAGCCGGTTCCGGGAGCAGGTCTGCCACCGTAACGCCGGTGATACGACGGTTTGTGTATTCCCCGTTGTACCGGCGATCCAGTTTCTCCACGAGCGCCCGCCTCATCCGGTTCAGCTCCGAAGCCGGACACATCGGCTCCCCCGTAATCTCGACCTGCAGCCCGCCCAGGTCATATCGGGTGTTTCCGAGACGACCCAACTGTTTTCTCAAACCGGCCTCGTCGAGCGGCCGGTTTCGGGCCTTTTCCAGAGGCATCGACGACTCGACTTCTTCCCCGCTTCCCCGATCCCGAATCACGAGCTGCTCCCCATCTGTAGCACTAACCTCCCATTCGACAGGTGTTTTTCGTGCCGGTAACGATTCCCGGTTCCAAGTTTTCTTCAGATCCGCATTCAGCGCCGGATCGTCCGTTTTCCAAACCCGGTGCCCCGGCTTCAGACGGGAGAAATCGATTTTGCCGCGCTTCATTGAAACGCGGCGCTTGTCTACCTGGTAGATACGGCCACCCTGCTCGCGCTCCGTCCTTCCTCCTGTATCAAAAACGATCCCATCTCCGTTCTTCAGCAAGGTGTCCCCGTCAACTTCGACCCAGTCCGGTCCGACTTTTGTGATCCTTCCCACGTAAGCCCCCCTCTTCTTTCCGAAGCGAGCATGAACGAGCTTTTTGTTATCAATTCCCTCCAGCCAGCCGGAAGAGAGGCCACGGGAAAAAGCCATTTCGAGTTCATAACGATCCTCCCCGGTGGAAAGGTTGGGCTGCCCCTCGAGAGCGGAATCAATCGCTTTCCGGTAGGCACGCGTCACCGCCGCGACATACTCGGGAGTCTTCAGTCGACCCTCGATTTTGAAACTTGTCACCCCGAGCCTGATCAACTCGGAAACCTGATCAATTCCCGCGAGATCCTGCGGAGAAAGGAGGTATTTCCGGTCTCCCATCTCCCGCGTTTTTCCATCCACGACCAGCTCATAAGGCATTCGGCAGGCCTGCGCACATTCCCCCCGGTTTGCACTGCGCCGGCCAAGGGATTCGCTGGTGAGGCACTGCCCCGAATAGGCGACGCAGAGGGCGCCGTGGACGAAAGTTTCAAGTTCAACCGCATCCGGTTCGAGCGAATGGAAAAGACGAATTTCCCGCATCGAATTCTCTCGCGCGATCACCGCACGATCGAGACCCAGCATTTCATCCAGAAAGGCAAGAGCCTCCGGTGAAGTAATCGTCATCTGAGTTGAGGCGTGGAGATCCAGATCCGGAACCATCGCCCTTGCCATCGTCGCAAGACCAAGGTCCTGAACAATAATCGCATCGACACCCGCCTTACTCAGCTGGTGCAATTGATCTGCAGCTGCTTCAAGCTCTGACGTGAAGACGAGCGTATTGAACGCGGTGAATCCGCGAACACCGTGCTCGTGGAGAAAGGCCATCAGCTCCGGCAGGTCATCCTCCGTGAAATTGTCCGCCCGCATCCGCGCATTGAACCGGGGCATCCCGAAATAGATCGCGTTCGCTCCGTTCGCGACCGCAGCCCGGGCACATTCCCAGTTTCCCGCAGGGGCGAGCAGTTCGGTATTTGGAGTCATCGACATTTCCTGACACCATCCACTTGAAACTTCAAAGTGAAAACCTCAAACTCTCCTATGCTCATCGTCGCGACGCACAACAGTCACAAGACCGGGGAAATGAAGAAAATCCTCGGCGACCTCTTTCCTGAAATCACCGATCTCACTTCCATCCCCGGGCTGCAACCGCCTGTCGAAGACGGCGAAACTTTCTCCGCGAACTCCGCGATCAAGGCTCTCGCCGCAAGTCGTGACCAACCGGCCGCTTTCATTCTCGCAGACGACTCCGGTCTCGAGGTTGATGCTCTCGGAGGAGCGCCGGGCATCTATTCCTCCCGCTATGCCGGGGAAAATGCCTCCGACGCGGAGAACCGGGAAAAACTTCTCGCTGAAATGGAGGGGGAAACAAACCGCACCGCGAGATTTCGCTGCGTGGTCGTCATCGCACGCGGAGGAGAGATCATCGGGGAATTCGACGGAGCCGTAGAGGGTCGCATTGCCGAAAGCATGTCCGGCGAAGGCGGCTTCGGATACGATCCCGTTTTCACGCCTGACGGCCACGACCTGTCTTTCGGAGAACTGTCGGAAGAGATCAAAAACGGCATGAGCCACCGTGCCCGCGCCCTCGCAAAATTCCGCGAATGGTGGGAGAAAAACAAGGCCACGCAACAGGGTTAGGCCCGCAACCTGACAGGGTTGGGTGTGTCGGCAAACAGGGTTTCACGCCCTCGGGAAGTGGATTTAGGCCACCTCGATTCGCACGGGGCAGTGATCGGATCCCATTACGTCCGACAGGATTTCGGATGACTTGATGCGGTCGACGAACTCCCCCGTCACGCAAAAATAATCGAGTCGCCACCCCACGTTCTTTGCCCGGGCTCCGCCACGATAGCTCCACCAGGAGTATGCCTCCTCTTTGTCGGGATAAAAATGGCGGAATGTATCGACGAATCCGGCGGAGAGAATGTCGTCAAACCCGGCCCTCTCTTCGTCGGAAAATCCGGCGCTCTTTCGATTCTGTTTCGGCCGGGCCAGGTCGATCTCCCGGTGTGCGACATTGAGATCGCCGGCAAAGATGACGGGCTTGGTCTTCTCCAGCTCTTTCAGGTAGGCCAGGAAAGCCTTGTTCCAGTCCAGTCGGTAGGGCAACCGGCGCAGTTCGTTCTGCGCATTCGGGGTGTAAACATTCACGACGAAGAAATCTTCGAATTCCAGTGTCAGAACCCGACCTTCTGAATCATGCTCCTCCATCCCCATTCCCCGGGTCGTGGACAGCGCCGGAGTTTTGCTGAGCGCGGCGACGCCGGAATACCCCTTCTTTTCTGCATGATTCCAGTAGACGTGCCATCCCTCCGCCTCAAAATCGGTGTCGACTTGATCACGCTCTGCTTTGACCTCCTGCAACAGCAGAATATCCGGGTCTTCTTCGGAGAGGAATTCGAGGAAATTCTTTTTCAGAACGGCGCGGATCCCATTGACGTTCCAGCTGATGATTTTCATGGCTAACTCTTTGGCAAAAAAAGGGGTTACGAACGCCTTTATCAGGCGGGGAATTTTCCCTTGCGATTTTCCACAGGCAAACGAAATACAACTCCCGGTTGCGCTGCGAAAAGGCGGATTTTCACTCTGGAACTTTTTCTGAAATTTTCCAAACAAATCGTCAATTCGGCATCGCTACCCGACACCTAAAACCCAATTGGATCCTTCCATGATAGAAGTCGAAAATCTACACAAGCATTTTGGCACAAAGGTCGCCGTGGACGGAGTGTCGTTCACCGTGAGTAAAGGCGAGGTCCTCGGATTCCTCGGACCCAACGGAGCAGGAAAATCCACCACCATGCGCATGGTGACCGGCTTTCTCCCTGCCACCGAGGGAACCGTGACGATCGGCGGAGCCGATATCGAAGAGGATGAACTTGCCGCAAAATCGAAAATCGGATACCTCCCCGAGGCGGCGCCGCTCTACTCCGACATGACAGTGGAGGGTTTTCTCCGCTTCTCCGCCGAGATGCGCGGGGTTCCGGCCGGCGAACTTGATGCTGCCGTCGACAAGGCGATCAAGACGACCTTTCTCGAGCCGGTTCGCCATCAGAGTGTCGATACGCTTTCCAAAGGATACCGCCACCGGACGTGCTTCGCCCAGTCCATTATTCACGATCCGGAAGTCCTCATTCTCGATGAGCCGACAGACGGCCTTGACCCGAATCAGAAAAACGAAATTCGCCAACTGATCCGCCGCATGGGCGAGGAAAAGGCGATCATTTTCTCGACCCACATTCTCGAAGAGGTCGAAGCAGCCTGCACCCGCGCCATCATCATTGACCGCGGAACGGTCATTGCTGACGGCACACCCGATGAGCTGAAAAGCCGGTCCAGCAACGCGGGCTCCGTCCGTCTCAAGGCAAAAGGCCTCGCCGGTTCGGGCATCGAGGCTGAGCTGGAAAAGCTTTCCGAAGCCCGTGAGGTGAAGGTGGAAAGCTCGGACGATGACGGCCTCACTGCCCGCATCCTTCCCGCAAAAGGAAAGTCGGGCGAGCTCGGCGCCGCAGTCGGAAAACTCTGCAAAGAGAAAAATCTTACGGTGGAGGAGCTCCACGTCGAAGAAGGACGTCTCGACGAGCTTTTCCGTGAAATCACGAAAACCGACGACCAGGACTAACTTCCTGTTTTCGCCATTTCCCACTGAACTTTTTCGAATCACACCAACATGGATGCTCTCATCAAACTGATTCTCGAATTCGCCATTCCGACTCTGATCGTTTCCGCGATCTTCATCGGAATTCTCGTTTTCCTGCTTCCCCGTGAAGTAAGGACGATCTTCAAACGCGAACTGAAAAGCTACTTCACCTCGCCGATCGCCTACGTGCTCTTCGTGGTGTTTCTCGGCATTTCCAATACGCTGTCTTTCTTTTT
>JAKSBG010000494.1 GCA_022361255.1 Verrucomicrobiales bacterium | reverse complement strand
TGCGAAATTCCGCTGCGGCCTACGGCCTCCGCTCCATTTTGCAGCGCAAGCACAGGTCGAACATCAAACCCAACACCTAACCGAAACATAACCCCGGCAGGACTTTAGTTTTGAAGTGTCCCACCTCCGGGATCAGGTCAGTACCATCAGTTCAAGCTGAGGAATACACTCTGGGGATGTGGAATATTGAAATGCTCAGCAGCCGGAAAAAGCGCGGTTTTCCGGAATTTAGAGGGAACAGACAATTTGATCCGAGAACAGACAGCCAGCTTTCCAAGATTGCCAAACATATCGAAGATGATCTTGAAATCGATGCGATGATCCTCACCGAAGTGGATGATGATGGGAACGGCTCTCCGAGACGACCAAAATCCGAGCAGCTTTCTACTATTGTCGGGAAAATGGAGCCGGAGTGGCAGTATTTGCTCGGTAGAACGGGTGGGGGACAGCGCATCGGTATTCTCTGGAACTCCAAGAGGATCGAGATTGCGGCAATAGCTAACTTGGATGCCCCTGAGTTCGAGGTGGGGGATTTCGAAGAGGAAGAAAGTGATGTGTTTCACCGTGACCCCCTCCTCACTCACATCAAGTTTCGGAAACCGTCAGGGGAGACGCATGACACGGATATTCTGTTTGTCGGGCTTCATTAGAAAAGCCAGCAAATCCGAGTGCATAACCACATGGCGGCGGTCGCGAAACTCCTTGGAGACCTGAGTTCCGAGCATGTGATGGATGATTTGGGAATGCCAACGAACGAAAAAGAAATCGTCATAGCCGGTGACCTCAACGATTCGTCGCACAAGAAGAGTGGGTTTCGCTATATCTTCGACTACTTTGAGGGGGTTGATTACACCCATCTTGGTCCTTCTCCCTATCCTCGAACGCGCACGAACCGGGGAGGCAGCGAGATTGACCACATTTTCGTTTCAGAAAGCCTGATGGAGTCTGGAGCCGTTGACGAGAATACGTTCAAGGTGTGGGGCGTTGAGAATACTCCCGAGAAGAATAAAGAATATCGAGATGACTACTCGGATCACTTTCCGTTGACCTTCAAAATCAAGATCGATTCTTGAAAGGGCGCAGGAGAATTTGAATCAAAACGCTCAGGCGAAACGGGTTGGATCCAAACTCGGAATGGGCTCACCGATTCTCTGAATGGGCAGGTGAAATCCAGAGGCCGACCGAATGCGGAGTCGGCTGATTTTGGTTTCCATGTTGCGAAGCTTTTTCGTTCCGGGATTGGACGAAAGAATTCTTGAATCGAGGAACCGCGATCGTGACGCGTTAACACGGGGTGCTAACATTCCTTGTGTCCCGGAAGTAGGCTTGGTCCGAGTTTCGTTAACGGGGGAAAACTCGATTCAAGGGCAGTTCTGAAGCAGAATGGTAAAAAGCCATCCTGGGATGGGGTAGTAAGGACTGTGGTTTGGGGCTTGAGGGGGAATTTCTCAGAAACCCTTTACACGATATTCGATGAAAAGTCCGTCGTCGGCGTCATCGAGACGATCCTCAAAGTCAGCTTTCTCTTCCAAACTCATCTTGTTTCGGAATTCCCGAATTCGCTCCGACCAGGGCTTCGTTTTTTCCTTGGGATCGATATAGAGCCCTTCCTCGTTCATGATCATGGTGCGACCCTTGGTTTGTTCGAGGAGTTGTTGGAGCAGCGCTTTGTTCGGCATGGTTGAGGTCCAGCCGCTACTGATCACGTCATAGTCCAGGGTTGCCATAGCGACGAGATCAGGATTTGTCATTTGATCCAGGCCTACGCTTTTTGCCGTTCCGTTGTGGCTCAAGTGATGCGCTACTTTGTAAAACACCGCGCGGTTCAGCAGATCGTTCGCGGTTACGGTTTTGTCATCAATTGTCCAACTCAGCCTTTGCCAACTTTTCCAGCTTCCAAACTCAGCATCCCCCGGGAAGAGAAGAACTTTTCCGCTCTCCTTGAATTCGATGGCAAGGGCAAGGCTCAGATTGTTCGTCAGACTGTTCATGCGAAGGGCAAGTGCGCCCCCGCTGAAGAGCCAGTCATGGTCAATTGTTCGCCAGGCATTTTCCTTCTTTCGATATCCCGAGCGAATCTTGGAGCGGGGTTTGTCTTCGAAAGCAGTGTCAAATGGTGGAGCTGCACTCGTCGCGAGTCCATCGGCCTGTGGGTCATCGGCTGCTTTCATTACCGCGCCGGAGTAGAACTCAAAATCGGAAAGATCCTCATTGTGTTCGTAGGATTCGCCTTCCTCTCCATGTTCCTGCTTTACGGCAGCGTAATCCATCGGTGGGCCGAGCACATAAATTCGAATTCCCGGAAGCCCCAACTCTGTGTCCCCGTCGATGAGTTCCCCCGGTTTGCGACAACGGATTGATTCGAGCTTTGGGATTTCGTTTTTGACGACCGCCATGCCCTTCAAACTGTTGACATATTCATCAAGACTGAAGCTCAGGAATTCCTCGGGGTCGTCACCTATGTGAAGTTCAGAGAACCGCAAGAGTTCATCCGAGAAGCCTTTGCGCATTCCAAGGATTTGAGATTCGTGACGTGACCCTTTGTATTGTTTCTCGAACGCCGAAGTTCCAACCACTTTGCGGAGGTGCATAGCGGCTGCAGCAAGTGCTCGTTTCTTTTGGCCGTAGTCCTTCTTCCATTCCTCTACGACGGGGTCACCGTCTTCCTCGGTCCATCCCATCCAGACGCGTTTCGCGGTAAAGTTTTCCGTAAAGAGCTTTTTCCCCGCCTGAAATCCGCGGACATGGTCTTCATGTTCGTGTGTCACGATAAGCAGGTCGACTTCATTCCCAAGAAAAGCCTTTAGGTCGCTGATGTATTTTCTCGCCTGAGCATAGGTTCTGCCAGCACTCCAGAAGCCGCAGTCGATCAACATCGTGAAGACCGAATCCTCTTCATCGAGAAATTTGAGGGCGAAACAATCCCCGGTGCCTAGTTTATACATGCGGACGATCACTTCTGTGACCGCATTGGGAGATTGATCACACATTTTGATCTGGGGTTGAGGAATGGAGAAGAGAAAAGGGTTCACCAATGTCTGGATTCGCCGCGTTGTGAAAATAGCGTCCGAGTTCAGAGAAGCTATGGGGCAGGTCCACCATTTCAAAGTTTCGCTGTTCGTCGAAATACCGCTTGTTTGGAACCCGGATTCCTTCGGCTAACTTTTCGGGATCGAGCAGCGATTTTTTGATCGCGTATTTGAGAGCAAGGGTATCGAGATCGAAAATGAGTGTGCATCCTCCAATCGCCTTCATGCTTCCTTTGGTGCTTCGTCCCGTGAACTGCCACTCCTGTGCGTCGTCATTCCAGATGACGGAGACGCGCTGAACGAGATTGAAAACGATCTGGTTGATTTGGTCGCCGTCCGGTCCGACACGATTCACAATCCTGAGGTCCATCACCTCGAATGAGTTTTCTTCTGGATTGTCAAAAAGGACTCCAGTCAACTCCTCAAATTCGGTTGTATTGGCAAACTTCTGTTTCAGTCTGCCGTGCAGCCTGCTCATGTAATAGCGGGACAAATTGTAAATCTTTTCACGCGTGGAAAGTTCCTGATCGCCATAGGCAACTGTCCCCCCTCCTTGCTGGTAGAACTCCTCTCCCTTCGTCCTTCCCGGATCTGAAAGGTAACTTGCTCTCTCCTTGAAGTCCCGGAGGTACTTCACGATGATCCCAAAAAGTTCTTCGAAACGCCCGCTCAGCTCGGGGCGGGGATAGTTTAGAATTTCAACCCCGAGAGTTTTAATCCCTTCCGGGAAAATGCCTCTTCGACGAAAGGAATTGATCAGGGCAAGTCTGTAGTTATGGGGATCGTCCTCCACGATATCGCAGTCCGCTGTTATCATGGCACGAAGATAATCACCGAAGGTGATGTCCACCGGAGGGCAATAGTCGACGGCGCGTATGCAGATGTTCAGAAGGTGAGAAGCTGTTTTTGACGCTTCCGTAGCCATGCGATTGACAAGATCCGGATGTATCTCTCCTTTGGGTAGGATGCCGCTTCCACCCGAGGCGATGCGCAAAAGGTCCTTGATGCGCCCTTTGTAGACCGTCAAAAAAGCCTCAAATACTGCCGCTACAAATATACTGCCACGCGCATGAGGCTGCTTCGTGTTCTGGTAGGTTGTCGGATCAGGGTGTTTGGGCTCCCATTTTCCGGTCTCCTTGTTCACGCTGCCGATGGCATCCCGAAGACTGCCGTAGCGCCCAATCGCGATTCCAAACTGCTGGGCGAGTTCTCCAAGCATGTTCTGCTCTGCCAGATTTCCTTTCGTTCTTGCGATTTGATGACGCAATACGTCTGGATAGGAGAAGTGTTGGAAGAGAGCAACCATGTCTGCAAACGCTTCATGAAATGCAAGGACGTCCGGGTTGGTCGGAAGGTTGAAATTTCTTCGGAGGCCATCGAGCACTGCATGGGTTACTTCATGGGCGATGATGTCATGGCTCAGGCAGGTGAAGACGGTCGAGCCGGGCAATTGGTGGGCTTTGTTTGCCGGGCGCGCCGGAAAATATCCGAACAGGAGTGCCTTCTTCAAGGGGCTGTAGTAGGCGTTTGCCTCTCTCAACGCGTGAGGATAAATCCGTAGTTTGCCGACATAGCTTTCGTATTCATCTCCTCCGTCCAGTAAGCGGGATGCCCACAGGATTTCTCGGCCCAGGGCTTTTTCGAAATTCTGGATGGTTACCATCGCAACGGCATAGACCATTTGCTGGTGGAACTTCGGATTGCTTTCGCTGGGCGATAAGCCCTGTTCCGCCAGGATGTATCGATCATCCAGATCAACAGGTTCCCAAAAAATGTCGACGGTTGGATCGTAGTCTATGACTTCAAGGTATTCGCCAATCGGACCGGGGGCGAGATCGTCTTCCCACCTGACGTTGTAGACAAGGTTGTTGATCTCAACCGTATCGACGACAAGAGAAACGGATGGGTCAAAGGCGTAGGCCCTAAGCTTTCGCAATTGAGGTTGAGCTGATTGGTTATCGCCGCAGTTGATACTCACGGGTGCGTTATAGAAAAACCCATGAATGGAAACAAGAGATTTTTTGAAAAATTTACTATAGAAAAAACAAGAGAGGATTTGTGTCTAGATTTTTAGATAAAGGAGCAAATTTCATAGTTAATATTACGATGTTTTCTGTGGCACTTTTCGAACTTGTTCGGTAGACTCATTGTGCGGGGTGCGTTCGATCGCGCTGCGGATAAGGTGGTTTAGCAGGAATGAAACTGCACATATCAACCCCGAAATACGTGAAGAGACGATGAGCGAAGGTGAAACCAAACAAGTCCCTACTGTTGCGAACGCATTCTTTGTCGTCGTAGTGATTACCTTCGTTCTGTTTGGGATCGATATTTTGTTTGATTTGGAGAATGCGAAGCTGAATTGGCTCGCGGCAACAGTTACGGTCCTCTGGAAAATCTTGATACTGGCGATTCTTGTCCTCGGGATGATTCTCGTCAGGCGTGCTTTCTTTGGAAAGGAACATCCATTTGGACACGCTACCCGGCAACAAAGGGTTGTTCCTTCCGGCAGTGGGATCCATTTTCCGGAGCCTCCTACGATAGCGGTGGGAGGTTGGCTTCTGATTTTTACCGCAGCCTCAATCATTGGCTACTTTCTCGCGATGAACCCGCCAAATCTATTCGAACCAGTCGAGGCGGACTTGGCGGAAACGATAAATGAATCCCTGATGACGATGTTCGCAGCCGGGATTGGGTCGGCCGTATCAACGATTCGCTCTTTCCTGTTGCACGCCAGCACCAGAAAAGACTTTGATCCTGCCCAAGTTCCTTGGTATGTGGCCCGACCGCTTATGGGGATGTTGTTGGGCTTTATCTTCTATTTTTTGCTTGCCGGGGGAGTACTTCTGCTGATCGCCGCTGAAAATGAGCCTACAGATATCGAAGGGTTTAACGATTGGGGGCTTTCTGGTGCGGGAGCATTGGTCGGGTTGTTTAGCCGCGAAGCGATTGAGAAACTTCGTGAGGTATTCCATACCATGTTTCGTACTCAGGCTGATGTCCTGCGCGAGGAGAATGCTGTTCCCAAAGGACTGACCGAATCGTTCGTCGCCCTACCGCAGAGCGTTCGAAAGACGATTCACACGCTTCTGAGCGACGAAGGAAAGCTGGCCTTGGCGGAAAGGGACGATAAAACGCTCATTCATATCCTTTCCGGTGATTTCAAGTTGCGTGCTTCTTTGATTGAGGCTGTTCCCGAACCGGATCGAAAGCAAATTAACGAATTACTGCGTTCCCCGCTCATGGTCCAATTCGATGGGCTCACGTTCGAAGAGCAAAAGAAGATCATTCACATTTCCACCGAAGTAGCAGAGATCGTCACCATTTCAGGGGATAGTGATCGATTAAAGCAGACCCTGACTGGATTGCAGAAAAAGGGAAAATTCAAGATCGAGGAATTCCCCGAAGGTGTGCAGAAGTTTTTGAAAATGTATTTCGAGCCCGAGAAGCCCGATGAGAGTGAATGAGGCGGACGGAGTTGGCGTTTTGCAGTGCATTCCCCATCTGGATTTGGAACGAGCTATTCTGCGGTTTCGAAAGCTGAAGCAGGCTGGCTGATTTCAGCTGGCCGGAGATTTAACTCGATTTTATATAAGAGTAGTCTGTCAATACTGACGACAAAACACCTTTAACTGAGATTAAACTGCAAGAATGAGTGATTCCGAATTCGAATTAGAAGACCACGATAATGGAGGGGCGAACCCGCTTCCAAAGGCACTTTGTCTCTCTGGCGGAGGTTACCGTGCGATGCTGTTCCACGTGGGATCTATTCTCCGAATGAGGGAGATGGGAATCCTACAGAACCTGGACCTGATATCGAGCGTTTCGGGCGGTTCGATTACGTCTGCCATGCTTGCCTTGGCTTGGGATGCGATCGGGGACAGCGAGGCATTCTCCAACCAGTTCGTAGATCCGATTCGACGCTTGGCTTCGACAACGATCGATCGTGGTTCCGTTCTCCGTGGAGCGCTTCCCGGCCCCAGTGTGAGCGGCTCGATCGAAAAAGCTTATCGACGACATCTCTTCGGCGAAAAAACTCTTCAGGCTCTGCCTGATGCTCCCCGTTTCGTAATTAACGCCACCAATCTGCAGAGTGGAGCCCTTTGGCGATTTTCAAAGCCCTATGCAAGGGATTACCGCGTTGGCAGGATTGCGGAGCCCGACATCCCCCTGGCTAAGGCAGTCGCGGCGTCTTCAGCGTTTCCACCCATTCTTTCTCCGTTCTTCCTCGATCTTGATCCCTCGAGTTTCGACGCTGGAAGCGGAGACGATCTCCAACGGGAGCCGTATACCTCCCGGCCAATCCTCTCCGACGGCGGTGTCTACGATAATCTCGGCATAGAGGCGGCTTGGAAGCGAAGCGATACGATTTTTGTTAGCGACGCCGGCGGCAAGATGCAGGCGCAGGAAAAAATCAAGGTGTTCTGGCCGACCCAGCTCTTTCGGGTCTATATGGTTACCGACAATCAGGTCAGAGGGCTACGGAAGCGATGGTATTTGGAGCGGAAGGCAGATGGATCGCTCAAAGGGGCGTATTGGGGGATCCGGACAGGCATCGCAAGCTATCCGGTGGAATCTCGAATGGCATGTCGTCCTGAGGGGATCGACGAACTGGCTCGAACTCCAACCCGTTTGAAGGCCCTTTCGGATACCTATCAGGAGAGGCTGATCAACTGGGGATATGCTTCCTGTGATGCGTCAATCCGCTCTTTCTACGATGATTCGGTTACTATGGGAACGTATCCCTTCCCGGATTCTCCCGTGTGATTCCAACACTCGGTCACCAAGGTGGAGGACTCTCCCGGAGATTCGTAGACTCCGAACGCCAATTGGCGGAAATGTCTTTGTAGCGCGATCTGAACCCAAGCTGCTACTCTCGTCCGAGTTTATCGGAGATGACTTCATTACTATGGACCGCTTCTTTAAGCGGAGTGGGAGAAGGGTAACCGATTTCGGGTTGAAGGTAGCTTTGAAAACAAACTGCTGTCTCGGAGACGGCGCGTTGCAACGGCCGAAGTGGAGTGCATCTCTGCGTTGTGAAGTTTTCTTGAATGCCTAGATGAATGCGACCGCAACGAAGAATATGTGTAATAATATTGTCGGGGGTAGGATTTAGATCCATAGTTCGAGAATTGATTAGTTTTGATCAAGGAAAGTAGACAATCTTTCCCTATCGAGCGAGATGAGTGCCCTATCCGATATCAATTCCACAAAACCGTATTTTTCGGTCTCGATTTTTCAGAAGAGCAAGCCGACCGACGCCAAGGCCTTGCTTGATGCTCTGCTTGTGTATGGTGGGGTGGGAAAAGACAAAAATTCTGGAAAGATCTCGCTCGCAGAAGGTTCGGGTCAAGATGACGGGGTAGAGTATGCGTATTGCCATTTTCTGGAGCGAAAGCAGGCGAGTTGGGTTGCGGACGACTCTTTGGAGATCATTGATGAAACCAACCATCTCGTCGTGGTGCTGGGATACGGCGGCTACGTCGTGGTTTTCTCTTCTGACGGGATACTGCGGTCGAAGTTGCTTTCCGCAGTTGAGGGGCGTTCCAAATTGGAGAAAGGCGCTAGCGAACTCTCGAAGTTAGGTAAGCTCTCCAGGCGGCTGCTGTCTGAATCGTTCATGACAGACGGTCCGACCCGCACTCTCTGGTTAGGTGGCATCCATCGGAGATCTCAAACGAAAGCGGATTCCAAGATCCTCTCCGGGCCAAGTCTGGCCAGTGCCCTCGACCCACTGGACGATCAGACCTTTCACTTCACCGCAGCACGTTCGATTGCCAAGCTCTCGAAGTCAGAGTCAAGGTCTGTCGGGTTGGCACCGACCAAATCGAACCTTTGGGTGGGCCCATCCAAGTCCTGGGCAGACTTTTGTGAGATTGCTCGACTGGCTGTGGATCGCATCAAGAAGGTTAAAGCAAAGGGTCTCACGGGTGATCCGGTATTACCGTTTCTCGCCTCACCCGTATCCGGGAATGAACTCGCTCAGGCCACGGACGCTTTCGATATCAGTGTGGTAGCTCCTGAGCAGGTTACAACCAATTCTAGCGGCGTTGATCAACAGCGCATTTTGGACCTGGAGGAATGGGCTTACCACTCCCG
The DNA here is from genome assembly GCA_022361255.1 of Verrucomicrobiales bacterium. Taxonomy (GTDB): domain Bacteria; phylum Verrucomicrobiota; class Verrucomicrobiia; order Verrucomicrobiales; family DEV007; genus Arctic95D-9. Next base: position 12,149 of record JAKSBG010000494.1, on the reverse strand, counting down.
TTTCGAAAACCTGACCACGGCGCGCAAGGGCGATGAACTCATTGTCACGGCAGATGCGTTTCTGCGAGACGAAGCGTACGGAACATGCCAATTTGTCCTCAAACCCGGTGGAAAGGGGGCAGAGGTTGACTATGATTTCTCGCTTCTGAAGCCAGCCGCTTCCTTGGATGATAAGGCAAAGGGTGCCATTTGTAGCATCTGCTCAAAAAGGCGATGGATCCGCATCCGCTTTGAGTCTGCGCAGACTTATAGTGACGGATTGCTCTACGTCGTACGGCATCGAGACATCCCATTTGAAGGATGGAGCTTTCATGACATGGCGCAAGGCAACAAGGTGAACATCAAAAAGGAGAAGCCGACACCAAAAGGGAATCCACAAAAGTTCTTGCCGGAAAAAATAGGACAACAAGACTCTTTGTTCTGCTGGGTGAAGAAAAACTGGTTCGGGTTGAAGGTTTCCCATGGGTTCCAATTGGGTGTCGGATTCTCCTTGGGTTCCAAGAAAGGCTGGTTGGCTTGTGACGACGGGGCGATGGAGATCGCCGATTTCATCTTTCTGGATACGGACCCGGAGGATCAGGGGGTTCCCATCGTTTCCTTGATACACGTCAAGGGGTCCAAGTCTGATGCGCCAAACCGCTTGGTTTCGGTATCTGACTATGAAATCGTGTGTGGCCAGGCGGTGAAGAACCTGCGATTGCTCGATAGTGTGGATTTAGCTGAGCAGTTGAAAGGGGGGATAGGAAAGAAGGTGGAGTATGCGACGTGGCACAACGGCAGACGTGTCGGGAAGAGAAAGGACATGATTTCCAGCCTGGGGAAACTCGGTTCGAATTACCGAAGAAGGGTGGTAGTGCTGCAGCCAAGGGTGCGCGAGAAATCATGCAGGGACGCCAACCAAACGATTCAAAGTGGAACGCTCAATTCGGAAGCGAAGCGAATGAGGCAGCTCAATACGCTGCTATTTGGTGTGCAGGCGGACTGCCGGGCACTTGGGGCCGAGTTCCTGGTTCTTTCGGCGACCCTGTGATGTTGCTGCCTCGGGTTTTTGGGGAACCTGACCGGTTTTCAAACCAGGTGAAGGGTTATTTCGGCTAAGCCGTTATCAGAAAAGTGAGCGTCCGGTCTTGGGAGCTGAGAGGCTTTGATCCAACTGCGTAACGTAGGATTTACCGGAGCACTTTTCTTTCTACAATTCCCCCATAATTCTGGCCCAGTCGCCTTTGTTGGGCGAGTCCGCATGGGTGTTCCCGCTCAAATCTCGATGGCCAAGCAAGCCATGGAAAACAGAGTCATGCTGGAACATCTTCGACTGATGTTGAAGCTCGTCTCTGGGGATACCCAGTTGGCCGGTGATCCATTTGATGATTTGAACGCCTTTTTTGATCTGCCAATCAGTCAAGTCCTCACCGTATTTGTATCCATCCCGATATTGACCAACATCGCCGCTGAATTCAATGCCGACATAGTGGCTGGACCAGACGCGCACGTGACTGACGTGTTTCTTAATGGAGCAGAACTGGATCCATTCTCCTTCTTCTTCTCCTAGCAGGAAATGAAAACCGAGCGATGACCCCTTGTGGCTTTGCCCCCGGTAGTTTCCCCACTTTCCAACTGCGTAATCACCTGTTGAGAAGTAGCCCGCAGTGCGATGCAAAACGATTCCTTTCGCATTGAGAGCTGGTCTGGAAGAGTGGTTCCATCGAGGTACATGATTGATGTTCGGCATCCAACCACTCGAGGTCGGCGTTTGCGGGGCTCCTGAGCTTTGGCCGTTTGGACCATATTTTTCCCAGGCATTTTGACTCCTCGTTCCCCAAAGCCCATCGATCTCCAGTGTTGCCCCTTTCGAGTTCAATCGAAACTGTACGTAGGCGAGAGCTTTCCTTTCTCGATCCCATCCCGTTGTGTTTAACCAGTGAATCCTGTTGAGCGCGGTTTCGCACTTCATATCGATGATTCCATTGATGGGGCCAGTGTAGCCAAAGAAACTCTTTAGGCCTCGTTGTGCGTCTTTGTAAACGTTTTTCATATATGTGATGAGGTGGTGTGGATAGTATGGTAGGTGCTTTCCGCAGATTGATGAGGCAACAGGGAGAAAACGATCGGTTTCACTGGATCCCTTGGGGCTTTTTAACGGATCGAATCCCTGGAGTCAATCTCTACTATAAAGAGAGTAGAGAAATGGGTGTGTTTCAGATCAGGAGAATGTCGGTACAAATAGTATGGTTTGGTCTCAATGGAATATGGCCATCAACTAAGTATGATTCTTCCTGCAATTCTTGCGATTTAAATTTGTCTGGTTTTTGGGGCTTCCATGCCTCGTCGGGACGCTACGAATAGGTGCCACGGGCGCTTGACTTGAAGGGAGCTCGATGGACATTGTCACGGCCATTCATAGTTCCTACATCGGGAGCCGGTTGAGTGGTTTTTCCTCCACTATCATTGCTGTCGTGCGCCGATTAATTTATGAAGTAAAGTTTCGTTCTCTATTCAAAGAGGATTTCCAGCAGTGGTTTGAGGATCTGGCTCGAGAGATTCACCCTACAGGTGATTTTCAATCCATTCGTATCACTCAGGGGGATGGCGGACTTGACGGTTTCGTAATTAACGAATCTATTGTTTATCAGGTCTATGCTCCAGCCCGAATTGCTGAGCTTAGGGATTCGGAGACTGCGGCTAAGATCGAAAACGACTTTGAAACTGCCTTTCAAACTTTGGAGGGGAAGATAAAAAAGTGGGTATTCCTTCACAACCACCCCGAGGCGAAGGTTGGCAAGCTCACGTCGGCAAAGTTGAATGAGTTGAAGCACAGGCATCCAGGGGTGAAAATACTTGTGTTCGATATCAAGACTCTCTGGGGGGAATTGAAGGGTTTATCTGAGGAGCAACTGGAGAAGCTGTTCCCAATGAAGTTCAAGCGGGTCTTGCGCAACATCCCGTTATCCATCAACCAGCACTTTTTCGGTCGAGATAAAATTCTTGAAGAGATTCGCACAAAGATTGTAGAGAATGCGAAACCGCACGTTATTACCGGACTGGGCGGGGTCGGGAAGACGCGCCTGGCAATCCAGATTGCTCATCGCCTTTTGGGTGACTTCAGGGGGCTTTTCATTGTAGTCGGTGATAGTCCCGAAGGTCTGATTCGCAGCATGTCGAAATTGCATTCGACTTTGACGACGGAATCAGCCGGCGAAGGGACTCAATCAGAAAATTTCACGAGGGTCATGAATTGGTTCTCTGAGAATCGTGATTGGTTGTTGATCATCGATGGCGTCGACACCGTCAAAACTGCTAGTTTGATCGACGAATGGCTTCCTCGCCTGAATAACGGTGCTGTCATTTTGACATCTCGGATCAGCCAGTTTGGACCTCAGTTTGCTAAGGCAGAATTGGAAAAACTGTCTGAAGAAGACTCAATAGAGTTCCTAAAAGTTCGGACGGCCGACGGGAGAATCAAATCCCACGATGAAGGTGAGCAGTTGCGACGATTGGCTCAGGAGTTGGATGGTCTGCCCCTGGCCCTGGAGCAAGCTGGCGCCTACATTGATGCAATACGGATATCGGTGCGAGAGTATCTGGAAGAATTCGATCAGAACAAAAAAGAGGTGCTGAGCTGGAATGATGACAGGCTGACGCAGTATCCCGTTGCTGTGACTGCGACTTGGAATTCAAGCTTTCAGCTACTCTGCGATGAGGCTCAATCCGTGATCGAGATGCTTTGCTTTTTTGCACCCGAGCCGATACCAAAGGACCTCTTAATTTCGTCGGATGGAAAGTTTGGCGTGCGTCCTGCGAAGGATGTCTTTCGATTGGGGCTGGCAGATCTCGCCAAATATTCTTTGATTCAAATTTCGGGAGATGGCGTGCCAACTTTGCAGCTTCACGCACTAGTGCAGGAGGTTGTGATCTCCTTGTTGGACAAACGCGGAGAACGGGAGAAAAGGTGGTGTGGTGCTTTGCAATTGCTGGCCTACTGTAAGATTAGTGGTGATGGACGAGACCCCGAGGGGCTCAAAGCATGGCGTCTTTTGGCGCCTCACTGCGACAGCCTATTGGGCCATAAGCCTGAAGAAATCGGGAGGGATCACGGGGGGATTATAATTGCTTATGCCTTCGGTCTGGTGCCGTTGGGAGTGAGATTGGCTGACTACTACCAATTGGGCGAATTGATGCCGGAGAAAGCCCTTCACGTTTATCAGGTGCTTTTGGAGATATTGGACAAGGTGGATCCGGATGAGAGTGGCCTAAGTTGCCGCGTCCAAGTGAAAGGGAGAGTAGGAGGATGTTTATCGGATCTCGGCAGAATTCAAGAGTCAATCGACTGTTATGAGGCAGCACTTCTGTTGGCTGAGCGGGAGCGCGAGTGTGACCCGTTAGTAATCGCACGTCTCAAAAACGATTTTGCTTTGGTGCGATTCAAAACTGCTGAGTGCAACCTCGCAATTCCACTTTTGGAACAAGCACTCGAGGAATTTAGAAAATTGGAATCCGCGGATAGTCACAATGCCCTTCAAGCGGGAGGAAATCTCGCCTTGGCGCTTTGTCGGGAAGGGAATCTTGTGGAGGCAAGGCCGCTCATGGAGCAGGTTTTCGAGGAAAAGCGAACCAGTCTTGGGCGTTGGCACGCTGACACGCTGATCAGTCAGGCGAATTTAGCTGAACTCTACATCACTCTGGAAGAGTGGGATCTTGCTGAGCAATTATTGCGAGATACATTTGAGGAATTCCGAAATCAATTCGGAATTATGCATCCGCGCACACGGATTGCTGCTCGAACCTTGGGAGAATTCTTGCAGAATGCCGGGCGATTGGAGTCTGCCGCAGAGGTCTTGCTCGATGCAATTGGAAGCTGGGACGACGTAGCTAAAGAGGGCGGGATGGAGTATTTGAACCTGATGAACCAGCTTGCTCTTTTGCGATACGAAGAGGGAGAGTTGGATGAGGCGGTTCATTTGTTGAGACGATCCGTTCAAGAGAAAGAGATCCGATTTGGCAGCCGGGTGCCTGATACGATCCGAGGCCGCTATAATCTCGGACAGATTTTGTGCCAGATCGATGGATTGTCGGAGGAGGGCGTGGGGATTCTGCGAGAAGTAGTTGTCGATTGCAAGGAAGTCTTTGGCTCTACGGATCCTTTCTATTTTATTGTTCTCGATGCCCTTGGAGAGTCTCTACGGATTCAATCCGAGTATGATGAATCTGAAACCCATTTGCGAGAAGCTCTGTCTGGGAGGACAGAGAATTTAGGGCGCGCCCATCCCGATACTATCGGTAGCTTGAACCGGCTCTCTATTCTTCTTCTCAATCGAGGTCAGAGAAGTGAAGCTGAGGCTTTGTATCGTGAATCAATTGAGTTGGGATGTCAGGTGTTTGGAGATAGAGCAGGTATCGTGGAAGTTTTCAGGGAAAACTGGTCCCGGCACCAGTGAACGGTGTGAATCCTCGTTCCTGGGGAGGTGAAGTATTTTGAAGCCAACTTGTGATCAAAGTAGATCAGAATCCGTATCGTCGAAACACTGCATTTGTACGAAAATAATTGGAATGGACATTCATGATCTTCAAGAATGAGGTCGTTTCTCTACTTCCTGAAACATTAGCTATATTTGTGGCGTACGAGTTTTTAGAAATAGTGATTGACTGAATGACCATATTGCTTTGACATAGCGCGGAATCATTGAAGCATTCGTACATAGATGAGCGAAGTCACCAGACCCACCATCAAAAATAGAGTAATTTCGGCAATTCATCGAGAGGCTGAGCGAAATGGGGCATCAGAAAGTAAAAAAGCATTGCTTCGAGCCGGGCGGGAGACACTGAAGTTGACCGAAGATCTCAAGATTCCGCCTTCGCGTAGAAGGGCCCTATCGAGAGACTACAAAAGTATCAGCACGTCATACCCGAAAGGAAGAACTGTAGGGCGCACGTCGGCTGGTAAGGCAACGACTGTTGAAAAGGCTATCGATCTTGTTCACAAACGGGCTAACGGAGGGTGGTAATAATCGCCAAATTTTTGATATGAAAATAATCATCAACATATGGCTCCCGATTGTGCTGGCTGGATTCATTCCAATGGCCTCGATTTCACAGGAAAGTAACAGGGAATTTGACCAGGAGCTGCTTTCGCTGGAAGAAAAGCGAAATAAGGTGCTGAAGGAACTTAGTGCGATTGACGATCAGATAGCAGAAATCGAAAAAAAACTGGACACTCCAACGGAAGGTGCTCGTCAGGAACCTGAATTGGGGCCTAAAAAGAGTAAGCAGTCGCCTGGTCTGGATCAACTGTTGGAAGATTTTGCAGAAACCTATTCCGTACGTGTTCGTCGTAGCGTGATTGATTCGAAGCAAGTCGGACTTCCTGCGTTGTTTCAATACGCAAGAGACGGTTCTGGCGCAGACAGCGCATCCGTCGACATTGGATTCGCGATGGAGGGCGATTGGGAAGCCTTGGATCCGCTTCTTGATGGTGCGGCCTGGACGCTTACTGCCGAGCGGCATTACAATTCCAACCCCACAAATATTCAAGACACAAGTTATGTTGGCGGCGGAGTTCAGTGGAATGTTGGAAGTTTGGATTTTGGGGGGTATCTCTCCTTGGATGGCGGCTTCAAACGAGATGAGACAGTCGCAGGAGAAGGCGGAGTCGGTTCATTATTGTTTTTTCCCGAGATTCTCGATTTAGGTTTTGGTTTTAATCAGGGAAATACCTACGTGGCTCCCTTTATGGGGTTTGATTTTGAGAGTGGGAACGGGGCCTCCGCGACTTTTCGGCAAGGGCAGCGGTCCTCCTTTCGGACGGGTTTGAACGCCACAACCACTGTTCTTTCCGATCGATTGGAACTTGGTGCGAACCTCGGATACTGGAGTCACATCGATACGAGTGGCCTCTACAATTCCTATGACACGAACCAGTTGTTTGTAGTCGGGTCTGCGACGTATTGGTTGAGTACGGACTTGAACGGGAATGGTGTGTTAGAGGATTCGGAAAAACATTTTGGATTAACAACGGAGTACAAAAATGGAGACAATCCCATTGAAGGTGCCCTTGATATCGACCTGTGGACAATTGGATTTTCAATATTCTACTAGTTGATAGGAGGTCATTTTGAGAGCGTCATTCTCCATGAGGGCTTGTTTCAATCGGAGTGCCGAATGATGTCTCTCATTCTGATACGAATCTAAATGAAATGATGTCAAATCCGTGCCTTAGTCAGACCGAATCAGTGGTTCTCCTTCCTCATACTGCGGTCGGTGAAGCTGTGGAGCGGGCATCGCGTGCAAAGTTGTATCACCGCCTCGGCTATCGGGTTTTCGTTTCAACAGACAGCCAATTGAAAAGTAATCCGGAAGCTTTCGAGCTGCTTTTTCAGAAAAATCCCTTTATTCGAGGTGAAAAGTCACCTGATCCGTCCGATCTGGTGGACGGAATTGTCACCGAACTGAATCCCTTTCGACGCAATTCTTTCAATCCGAGAATTCTTCAACGTGATCAGTTTTCCGCCGAACAACGGCGTATGGAGATTCATTATCGGCCTCAAGTCCGGCCCGAGTTATCTTCTGCTACATTGCTCGATCTTAATATTTCCTCATACCGCCTGAACGGTGGCAGAGACAATTTTGAGAAAGTGGAAGATTTTGTTCGCGCTCACTATCCCGACGGGATTGCTATCCGGAGAAAGCAGTATGATGTAGAGGTCCGGGGATTCGAGATCTTTCCCGTTGCTGAGGAATTTCCCTTTGTCGAGTACGAATCGATTTATGATTATTGCGATATTGTAGCGTCCTGCAAAAGAGTGGTCTGTTTTCAAACGGGTGCCCAATATCTTGCCTGTGCCTATTGCTCATCGATTGATCTTCTCCGAACAGAAAATCACAACTCCCGGCTCAACAGTCGAAACCGCTTGTTGTATTTTGACTGCGAGATCAAGGACATCGACCTGAGATGACAGGACTTTATACGTATCACACAAACAATATAGGGGATGACTTTCAAAGTTATGTATTGAGTCACGTTCTCAAGGATCCTGTGGGATTTGTGAATCGGGATCGGGTTAGGGAATACCAAGGGCCGGTTACCAATTTGATCGTGAATGGCTTTGTGACGATGCAAGCTCTTCCCATCCCGTCTGCGCTCAACCCGATCATTCTTTCTGCCTGGTTGGGGCCGATGCTCTTATCGAAAAAGGAGAACGTTTCGTACCTTCGAGATATTGGCTTGATTGGCTGCCGAGATACAGATTCCTTTGGTCGATGTCGGGAATTGGGATTGGAAGCGAAGATGACGGGTTGCCCGACTATTCTGTGTGAACCGATTGCGGAGGAGGAGCCGGGAACGATTCTCTTTGTTGATGTGAATCCTCGGTTGTTCGAGAATCACCGCGAGCATTACCGTAAGACCTCGCCGATTAGCCGTCCTATCCAATGGATAACCAATATTGTGCCGACATTATTGTCCGAAGAAGAACGTTGGGAGCAGTGTCGAAAACGGCATGAATGGATGAGTCGAGCAGAGTTAATTGTGACTAACCGAATCCATGTTGCAATTCCTGCTCTGGGTATGGGGAAAGCCGTGATATTTGCGAAAGACGACATCTCTATCCCGGGACGACTGACTGCCCTTCCCAAGTCTGTTCGTATCTGGGAGGGGGGAGAATGCGCTGGTGTTGAGTTGGATCCAGCTCAACACCGCTATGAGGTTGCCGACTATCGTGATCGAGTGATAAGAGAGTTGAGAATCCGATGTCCGAAAATTATTGAAGAAGATTCATTGGCATCTTAGTGACTGACCTTCCGCACAATTACCTGCCAGTTCTTATGCAATACGTCCACGGATTCACCGTAGAGGTGCAGAAATGCGTCGATGGCCTCTTTTGGATACACAGAATGACTCGGGTCGTCCTTCCACAGATAGTCGTCAAAAGCAAGAAAGCCGCCTTTCCTCAGCAAGCGAAATGCAAGAACTGCATCTTCCAGGACATCACGACCAAGGTGGGAGCCATCGACGTAAATGAGATCAAAGGAATCCGGCTGCAACGAACGCAGATGCTGCCAAGAGAAACCGGTCAACTTCGTGACTTTCTCCCTGGCACCACTGGCGTTTATATTTGAATCGAATCGATCATTTACTTCACTATTCTGAAAAAAATCGATGCAAGTGAGCGTGGACTGCCGATGAACCAGGAGGTGTTCCAATATCCACACCGCAGACCTGCCCTCGTAAGAACCAATTTCGAGACCGCAAGCAGGGCGGTGTCTCAATTCATCAAATAACTCCGCCCAGATGGGCTCTCTTGCTGAAAACCAGTCGGTGGTGAATTCATATGGCATCACTAGATACTGTTGCGGATCATGAACAAGCAAGCGAACTAAAAGTGAGTCTTTTTTGGCGACTTGAATTTCAGTCATAGACCAGTTAAAAGAGAGAAGCAATATGCTCGGAAAACTGCCCAATTTATTTGTCCCAGGCTTTCAAAAATGTGCCACCACTACTTTATTTGGAAGTTTAACGCGACATCCGGAAATCGGCGGGGCAACAACGTGGAAAGATCTTGATTCAGGAACTCGACCTAAGGAAGTTCACTATTTTGACCGATACATTGACCGGGGGCCGGAATTCTATGCATCACTCTTCCTTGGTACGGAGAAATATGCTTTGGATGCGACTCCGAACTACCTCGCTACATTCGGTTGTTTCAACAAGCTTCTTGAAACTGTTCCGGATCCGAGATTTGTCGTTTGCATGCGAGATCCGGTCGAGCGAGCTCTTAGTGCGTGGAATCATTGGAATCAATTGAATGCAGTTAGTCGATGGCCTATTTCATGCCCAGGAGGTGGTCTTAGGGAAAATGTTGATGTAGAGGTCGAGCGGCACCGGTCTGGCCATACAGGGAGCGGGTTTTTTGGCATGGGGTGTTATGGAAAACATATCGAAACTGCGCTTCAAACAGTTGACAGAAGTCAATTCCATTTCCTCTTTGCCGAATGGCTCAACGAATCATTCAACGAAGAGATCAATAAAGTATTTCGTTTTCTGGGGCTTTCTGAATTTGAGGTTCCCGTAGCCTTCCAACACAGGAGGAAGTGGGAAATTGCGAACGATCCTTCCATCATTGAATGGATGCGAGAACTGTATCGTGAGGACTGCAAAAAGTTAGAGAATTTGCTCGATCATCCATTGCCATGGAATTGGCACAATGATGAACCTATTCGCGAACGTGCCTCTGTTGAATTGTCGGATCCAGCGGGAGGAGAGGAGGTGTCTTCAGAGCATTTATGCCCTGCAGCCAGGTCTTTGCTCTCACTCTGGGAGCCGTGCTCCGAAACAAATGTATGGGCAGGCGACTCTATGAGCCAGGTTATTGTCCTGCAACAAGACGAAAGTTTTCGGCGTTTATCGGAGCGATTGGATCAAATTTCCGAAATGGCTGGCAAACGTAGGATCCTGGTTATTGTCGCGTTATGCCGTGATACTTCCGAAAATGATAAAGATCTGATTGGGCGCGTAGAGTATTCGCTTTTTCGAAAAGAACTCAGTGATCGTTGGTATACTCTAAGAGCGAAAGGTTCTACTCTTTGGTTTGCGCGCATTGAGTCTGTGGGCGGGAGCCAACGAATACAAAGAAAGGCTACAAGTTCGATTCCAGTGTCCGAAGAGGAGTCAGAATCGATCGTTGCGTTGTGGGCCCATCGACGTGACGGAATCAAACCAAGAAAGTTGCCAAAGATTTTTCTTCCCGGATTTCAGAAATGTGGGACTTCAGCACTGCATGCTATGCTGATTCAGCATCCCAGAATTGCAGCTGCTCATGACGGAAAACGCTCTGTGAAAGAACTGAATTATTTCTGTCGAGATTATGAAAAGGGGAGGGATTATTACCAGTCCTACTTCCGCGCCATAGGTCGAATTCACATCGATGGTACTCCAAATTACCTGGCGACCAGGCAATTTCTAATTCGTATCCGAGACATGATTCCAGATGCGAAATTTGTTGTCTTGATGCGGGATCCCGTTTCGCGAGCCTACAGTGCATGGAATTACTGGAATCGACATCGAAACGTTTTTGGGAACGAATGGCAGATGCCAATTCCTGACGGGACATTTGAGGACAACTTTTGGGCAGACGTAGAAGGAGGAGAGGTAAGAGACGGTTACTGGGGCCTGTTCTCCTGTGGCCTCTATATTAATCAGTTACAAAATCTGTTTGAATTGTTTGGCAAGGAAGCAGTTTATCTCAGCTTTGCGGAAGAGCTTCGAAACGATCACCAGCGGATAATGAGTGAAGTATTCGAGTTTCTTGGAATTCGGGAGTGTAAGATTCCGTTTCTGGAGCGAAACGTGTCTCCCTACCAAGTCCCCTCGTTATCTAAGCAAACTGAGTCTAAGATGGTCTCTATTTACAAAGACTCGGTTTTGCGATTGGAGAAGGAATTAGGGATTCAACCACCTTGGGGGCGGTGGTTTTCGTGATGCCGATTATTTCAGTTTCCGGGCGCGAAGTTGCAATCTGGCACGGTCTATCAAAGCGGGATCAGGTAAGCCGGTGCCGTTAGCCGAGGGAATAGCAATATCGAAATCCAGAAATGACTGAATATTGTGAATTGCGGACAAAGGATCGATGAGTGCCGTAGAAGTGGATGTTTCTTGAGCAACCTCTCCAGTTTGAAGGCCCATTTTTGATGCACATTCGGAGAATTTTTTCAGGAACTCCCTTCTCGTCTTTTCTCTCGAGCGCAGTTTCTCTTCAAGTCGATTTATATCAATTTCAGTCAGGTTTTCCGAATTCAAAGACAACCAATCCTCTATGATGGAATCTGAAGATAGAACGATGATCCGAAACCCCATGGCCATTAAGATTTCAAACAGGCGAAATTGGTCTTCGTGTGAGTATTCAATCTCAATTGAGCAATGAGAAGTGATTGTTTCACCCACCGATTCTGCTAAATGATCGACAAATTCGTTTGCTTTTTCGGGTTCGTTCAGGATTTCAAGAACATTTGAGGGAATTACATTGGGGAAAATGGTTACATCGGGAGCTGAGTGGATTAGGTCTGCAATTGCTCTGCAAGCTGAGGATGGTCTGACATGAATGACGCAGATTTTCTTCAAAGTGTTCCAGAACGTAGTGTGGGCAAGCACTCTAGCTTTCTCC
>JAKSBG010000506.1 GCA_022361255.1 Verrucomicrobiales bacterium | reverse complement strand
TATGAGAGCCAGAATGTGCTCTATGCGTCGCTCGATGCTGTCCTCGGAACACAGATCGGAAATGTAGATCGTGCCAGTGCGAATGCTTTTATCACCGACTCCGATGTGAATGCGACTGGGGACCTAACGGTCGAGGCGGTTAATAATGCCAATCTCACTTCCGAAGTATCCAATGCCGCGACAGGAGAAGCTTCCGGCTTCACCGGGCAGAGCAGCATGGCGGCTTCTTTCATTCTCTCCAGCAACATGATGGCTTCGGGAGCGAACGCGGAAATCCGTTCGACCGGGAGCACTCTTGATCTGGATGCCGGTGCTGTTTCGGTTACGGCGAGCGACACGGCAGTGTTGGATTCGAAGACCACGCTCCTCGCTGACTCAAGCACAACGTCTAGCAATGTTTTCTCAGGCTCTCCTTCCGTCGGAATGGGGGGAATGTCTGTACGAAACGTGGCTGACGGGGGAGTGTCAGCGCGGGTGTTTGATGTGGATTTGAGCGGGGCCAGTTTGCTGGTGAACGCAGACAACAGCACCGAGTTGAAGGCGCAAGGCGTAGCCGAAGCGAAATCGAGCGGCGGCGGAACGTTCGGAAACGGCACCAGTCTCGCGGCCAACGGTCTCGTCGTGAGCAACGCCGTTCTCGGAGCGGCTCTCGCAGAGCTGGCAGCTTCCACGGTGACGGTCACGGGGAATGTTGACGTGAAGGCTCGGAACAACGCGTCTCTCGATGTCCGAAACCAGAATATGCTTTCGAGCGGTAATCAGGCCGTTGGTGTCACTGCGGCTTTCAACACGCTCGGCTATGAAGCGCAGGACGTTCTTTCCCAGGCCCTGGACAGTCTTCTTGGTGGGCAAATCGGCACAGAATCGAGTGCCAAAGCGGAGGCTTACATCACCGATTCGACGGTGACGGCGGATGGAAATGTTACCGTCGATGCGACCGACACGGCTTCGCTGAAATCGGACCTCAGCAATGAGGCAACGGGAGAAGCAAGCGGTTTCACCGGGCAGTCCAGCATGGCGGCGAGTTTCGTCGTGGCTAGCAATTTTCTGTCGAGCGGATCCGTGGCTGCGGTCCGTGGGCAGGCGGGGACGGTGACGGTTCGTGCAGCGGATGTTGACGTTTCAGCAAGCGACGCGGCGACGCTGAACTCGCGAGTGAATTTGAAAGCCATTTCTGCAACTGCAGCGAGCAATCCCTTCGCCGGTGCTGACTCCGTTGCTGTTGGTGGTGTTGCGGTGATGAATGACGCCGAGGGCGGTGCCGAGGCAACCGTGACGATGGCGGACGTGGATGCCAATGCGGTTTCGATCACTTCGGAGAACAGCACGGAAATGATTGCCAACGTCGCAGCTGAAGTCACGGCGGACGGAGGCGGAACTTTCGGCAACGGCGATACGATCGCGGCGAATGGAATCATTGCGAGCAACACCCTGCGCGGCGGAGCCAAAACGGAAGCAGCAGGCTCTTCAATCACGACTTTAACAGGTGGCCTCGTCGTTTCGGCGGACAATCGCGTCCAGTTGACGGCGGAAAACAAAAACCTCCTGAGCAGTGGTGACACAGCAATCGGAGGAACGGGTGCTTTCAACACAATCGGCTACGAGGCTCAGGACATTCTCACGAAGACGATCGATGCAATTATCGGGACTGACATCGGCACAAAAGCTCCGGCCCGGGCCGAGGCTTATCTCACCGATACGGATGTCGACAGTGCCACTGTGATTGATGTCGATGCAAACAATCTTGCCGAGCTGACCAGCTTGCTGACGAACGAGGCGACTGGAGAAGCGGATGGCTTTATGGGCCAATCGAGCACGGCGGGAAGCTTTGCGGTGGCGAGCAATATGATGGCGAGCGGTGCGGTGGCTTCCGTGCGCGGACCAGGCGGCATGGTCACGATCAAATCGAACGGAGCCTTCACGGTGGACGCCGATGACTCGGCAACTCTGGACGCTAAGGCTAAGGTGCTTTCTCTTTCTACCTCCGGAGCCTCGAATCCCTTCTCGGGTCCGGATTCCACTGCCGTGGCTGGCATTGTTT
>JAKSBG010000356.1 GCA_022361255.1 Verrucomicrobiales bacterium | reverse complement strand
TCGTCTCGAAACTGAGGTCGAATAATCCGACCTTCCAATCCCTGATGATTTCGCTCTCCGTGATAGTGCGCAACGTATTCAGTGATCGCGTAGCGCAGAGATCTTTCACTGAAGAAAATCATCTGATCTAGACACTCCTCTTTGATTGATCGAACAAAGCGCTCCGCGAAGGCATTGAGATTTGGAGATCGCTTCGGTAGCCGAATAGTTTGGATCCCTTCCTGATGAAGTATTCTCTTGAATCCGGCCGTAAACAATGGATCGCGATCATGGATGAGGAATTCGCTGCCTTTTAGGAACCCATCAAATCCGTCCGTCAAATTCCGAGCTACTTGCTCCATCCAAATCCCAAGGCATTGTGCTGAAGTTCCAGCGATGCGCACTTCCCTGGTAGCGAGCCGAATCACAAACAGAACCTGGTAACGCACGATCCCTTTCAAAGTCCAAATTTCGACTGTGAAGAAGTCTGTTGCCGCCATCACATCCCAATGGCGCCTGAGAAACTCCGCCCATGTCGTTTGTAGACCGCGTTCTGGTGCAGGTTCGATCCCATGATCTTTTAGGATATTTGCTACCGTTCCCCGACTGACCTCATGCCCAAGATTATCGAGGGCATCACGGATTCTCGTGTAACCACACCGCTCATTCTCCTTCGCCATTCTCACCACTAGCTGCACAATCTCTTCCTGCGTCCGGGGCCGCCCGCTACTGCGCTGCTTGCTCGAATCGTATTTCTTCGCAATCAGCGTCCGATACCAACGAAGCAAGGTTTGCGGCGTGGCGAGGTTGGCGACCTCCTTTAGCCGACCAAATCCCAGCTTTCTTGCTTTCGCTGCCAAACGTCTACGTTGACGATCATTGAAGCGCGGACGCCCTCCATGAATTTCTTTCAATATTCGTATCTCTTCTTGGAGATATTCAATCACAGCTTGCTGATCACGATTGATCCAACCTGCCAAGCATAGGAGAATGAAATTGCCTGCTTTCATGAACAAAAGATTTAACACACAGCCCGAGCCTTGATCAAAAATCGCCTAGCTCAAGCGATTCTAAATTGCTCATTTTCAACCGATCCTGTACGAACCCAGTTTTTGGACACTACGGGCTCCCTGCTCCACCTTCACCAACCGATTCCACGCATCCCAGATCAGCGAGTAACTCTTGCTGAAGTCCCCGACTTTGTCCGACGGAATTAAAGTCGCATTTCCTGCGTTGTCATATTCGATCCCGTCGCTTACCCCGTCGATTTGGACAAGTTGGTTGTCTTGATTCGATTCTCAACTCTGATCCAGAACCTCTGTGCCATTTTCTTTCCTCCCATAACTCTGCCAGTTTCCGATGGGATCGTAGCTTTCGGGATCAGGCCAAATGGCATTTCTCATCTTTGTTTTGGCCTGTCGTACCTGAAGGAGCGATCGGGTTTCTCACTCTCACCGTGGCCTCCAACGTGCAATTCTAAGCGAATCGGATCATCCAAATTGACGCCCAACAAAATGTTACGTGCCGCCCTTTCAATCCTTTCAATATTTTCCATCGAACCACAACCAAATATCGACACAATCATTCCTTTCATGTCGCGACGATAGAGCACTTCAAGCTCGGAAGGCAACCCTTGGGCAAGAGCAGATGAAATATAATGCCCTTTTTTTGCAATATCGTTTCCTGCCTTATAAGCATACGGAATAAACAGTATCGCAAGCAACGTTATTATTGCAATCAATCCAAACAGTACAAGCAGCTGACCTATCTTCATTTTGATGCGCTATAGCTAGGATTAAAGCTGCTCGGTTTTAACATTGGTTGGTAAGGGTTCACGTCGTTTGGAAGCGGCAAGCCCGCATCATTTAGACGCTGGCATGCCCACCCTGCACAATTTGGCGCAGTCATATTTCCAGCGTGATAGTTTTCATCCTTGTGCTTATCTATGCTGGATTCAAGCTCCTCCAAAGTTTCCGGGCAAACATTGTACGTTGTGCTTTTGTCTTCGTTGTACAACTTGTGCGAGTCATCCAAGGTCTCGCCCTCACCTTCTCCAAGAGCTGTGAAGTAGTTGAACTTCTTCTCACCGGGAGAATTTTCACTCCCGCTGTCCGGATAGTGTCCAACCGTACGATTTGGAGTGTGTATAAACGCATGCCCAATAATATTGTCATCATTTATTCTTAACTCCACTTGAGACATTTCATCTTCGCAACACAAATTTCCGGCATCGTCTTCAACTGTTGCCAGCCCCAACCAATCATTCCCATTCGGAGCACTATTCGAAACGAATGAATAAAGGTTCACTCCCCCCTTTTCTCCAATTGGATCTCGTTTGATCCATCTGCCGAGCAAAGGAACAAAGTATCTGAAGCCGTAGTTGTAATATTCCGTTTCGGCCTCAAGGAACTGCCCCTTATAACCGAAGTTCCAATCAAATGATGAACTTGCCCTTTCGCTGAAGTCTGGCGCCATAATTCGGCGCAACCCAAAAGCACTGTATCCGTATCTCTCTTGCACATCACCGCTCGTATCCAAGATCGAAACAGCATTGTAGTAATCCATCGTGCAATACAGCCGCTGATCCAAGGAACCGTTTCCAGTTGTGTCCTTATCGCGACGAATCAACTCGTCGCGGTGCCCTGGACGTTCTCCCCAAATATACTGCTGTGAAGGACCAGTAGATGCCCCTTCTCTTTCTTCCACCGCCTTCCAGCGTTTGTTGTAATAAAAATGGGTCACTTTGCTGTCCACTTCCTTGAGTGTTCTTCGATACAGTCCGTCGTATTCGTAGCTGGCCACTTCTGTGGCTCCCTGCTCCACCTTCACCAACCGATTCCACGCATCCCAGGTCAGCGAGTAACTCTTGCTGAAGTCCCCGTCTTTGTCCGGTGGAATCAAAGTCGCATTTCCTGCGTTGTCATATTCGATCCAGTCGCTCACACCGTCGATTTGGACAAGTTGGTTGTCTTGATTCGATTCTCGACTCTGATCCAGAACCTTTGTGCCATTTTCTTTCCTCCCATAACTCAGCCAGTTTCCGGTAGGATCGTAATCAAAACTCTCCGCTTCTGCCGGCACGCCCCCAATCGCTGTCCGGTTGATGTTTAAGGTTCCCAAATCACTCGCCTCGACTTGGTAGAGCCCGTCGTATCGATAATGCTCATCCTGACCTCCGTTGGTGGCCGCAAGGTTGGCACGCCACGTCCGGTTGCTCGCCCTGTCATAGCCATATTGGATTCGGTCCCGCACCGCGCCCCCACTCGAAGTAACCCAGCGCATGTCAACGGTTCGACCAAATCGATCATACCCTGTGTACGGATCACCTGCGTCCCCATCCGGGCCGCTTGCCGTTTTAAGGTAACTCAGCTGAACGGAAGGCTCGGGATACGCGATCTTCACGTAGCGGGAAGCCCCCACATAAGTGTACTCCACCGTATTGGGCGTTTCGCCCTGCACTTTGAAGTGACTCATCCTGCTCATCAGGTCATCAGTGGTGGTTCCATCGTACGAATAATCAATGATTCTCCCATCAGGATAAGTCATCGAAGTCAATCGGGCTGTATTCCCGCTCGAGGCATCCGCAAAGCCATACTCCACTGCCGGAGTGTTGCCGTCAACAGCTCCTGCGTGTTCCTGCTTATCCGCAACAACTTGATTAAATCCGTTGTAGACGAATTCGACCTCGTTGATCTCGCTCCCACCTGTCACATCGTCGTAGCTGGTGACCGTCTCTAGAAGGCCGCGATTGTTGTAGGCACGACTGATTCTTTTCACCGTGTCATCAATCCCGCTCCCAAACGCGCTCACTCCGTCGTGCAATAACCGCCCCCAATCATCGTAGGTGTAGTCGTGCATCGATTCATTCGGGTCTTTTAGGTGCGTAAGTTGTCCAGAACGATTGTAGCTGTATTCAATGCGCTCATATTCGCCATCGTCTCCATCGGCGAGGGTTGGCTCACTCTCATCATCGGACATCGGATAGATCTTTGCCCGTACTAGGTCACCTCGTGCCACATCGGAGTCATCCAAAGTTGTGCCATACACCCAGCGGGTCACCTGGTTTCCTGTAACATCGTTGACGAGGATCAAATGCTCAAGCGCACTGTCCGACGTGTAAGTGTACTCCGTGATGCGGTTGGCATCGTAGTCTTCCGGCTCGGCATCAGGATTCACATTTTCTACCAATCGAATGCGCCTTCCCATACGGTCATTCTTCCAATGCGTTTCGATCCCGTTTTGATCAATTACGCCAACCAATGCCCCGTCCTGCGCATAGAGGTTTGAGTTTACCAAAACGACATCACTGCGCACAGGCACGGTCGAAGAAGACACCAATTCAGCTCCTCCGTTAGTCCCAAAATCAGCTGTCGCCACAGTTCGGTTGATCCCGTCAAACCAACTTCCCAAAAAGCTCCGGCGCGCCTTCGGTTGATCTCCATCCGGCCCATTCAAGGGACCGGTTCCGGTCGCATCGTGGAACCGCTGCTTTGATGTTCGCAACGACACATTTACAGTTCCTCCATCATATGCAGCTTCCGACTGTTCGATCACCGTATCATTGCTGACATCGTTATCATTGCTTGAAGTGCCTGAGTTTACTGCCAGATAGGACGTCGTGGGCCGATTCAGCCCATCAAACACGGTCTTGGTAAACGATTCACTCCCTGATCCGATGCCCTTGATCACGTTTCCATTTGGATCAAACCACGACTGACTGACCAAGGCATTGCCTTCCGCACCCGTTGTAGGATGGACATCGAATGACTCGGTTTTGTAAACGCGCACCTGATTGTCATAGTAGGATTTCGCTCGTCCCGTCAGGTTCCCGCTCGCAACACTGGTGTGGTAGGTGTCAACCTGCGTCGGATTGCCCTCGTTGTCGTAGCTGTATTTCGTAATAAAATCAGTCGTGCCGTCACTGGAGGTCACCGTGTCCATCCAATCCCGATAATCGTAGGCGTAATCAATCACACGATCATTCAAGTCATTTTCATCAACGTGCTCGGTTCGCTTGGTAAGAAGCCCATTCCCATTGGCGTTGTCATTGTCGTATTCATAGGAAATCACCTTCACCATGTTGTTGCCGGCCGTTTTATTCCCCGTTGGATCACTCGGCGTTGCCCCCGTGTCGTCCGTTCCGACCCAAAGCGAGACCAGTCGTGCATCCGCATACACTGATCGCGTGATCGTTCCTCCCGGTGCCATCTTCCGAATCAGCCTTCCCACATCGTCATAGCCAAGGCGGGTTTCGACATAATTCACATCCTTAAATCCTTCTCCACTCTCAGGGATCTCGAAATACTGCCGTCGCTTGATCTCTCGTCCCCACTGATCGTAGAAGTGCTTCGTCCAGCGTGTCCACTTTTCCTGCGGGAAGCTCTCGGTTGTCTGCAACGGTCCACAGGTGCAACTCCGCTTTGCCTGGATTTCATCTATCAAGCGCCCATCCGCATCCCTTCGATCAATGGAAACAGATCCCACGGTTTCGTATCCATAATTCGGAAAGTTTCCGGTGGCGTAGCCCTTGGCTCTCCATGTCTCATGTTGACTGTCCCGGTAGACGGTAAAGTTCACCGTCCGCAATACCGTTGCCTCTTTGGCACTTTCCGTAAGCACTGCTTCTCTCGAAGGGGCTAATTGACGAACAATACGCCCCTGCGCATCAGATTCATAGTCAGTGACCAAGTGCAAGCCTCCCCCCACCGGTGTCACCCAGCCCGCAGGAACATTTTCCATCTGCGTGGTATCCACGTCTCGAATGGATTGCAACATCGCCCCGGTTTCCGGCACATAACTCCGATAACTGATGTAACCCCGGGCGTCCTTTTTCCACGTCAGCTTCCCGTATTCATCGAACAACTCAGTGACGGTGTAGGTTTGACCGTCCCCGTTCTGACTCACCGGGATCACGGGCAAAGTCGTCACCTTTTCTTTCACCTGGTAGGTGTCATTGCCGTCTTCGTCCTGGTAGTAGGTGTAGGAATACTGGTAGGTCGACGCATTGGCGTCATCCTGATCCTCCACATACAACAAGGCTTTTTCCGGCTTGTGAATGCTGACCCCATTTACGGTCTTGGTTCCCCAGAGCCGCTTATCAGTTTTCACCGTGCTTCCACCACTCCCTTCCTGCACCGTATTGGTCGTCGGGTAACCCTTCACTTCACCCTCCGCTGGATCGTCGGCGGCTGCGTAGTTGAAGTTGTAGATCAATCCACTGCTCGCATTGAGATTCACGGACAGGCTGCCACTACCCGTGCTCGGCTCCGTCACGCTCGCGATCGCTGCAGAAGTCGCCTTCTGCGTCATCCGCCCGTCGCTGTTTCGCGTAATCGACTGGTAGGCCTTCTTCCCGCTGCCGGCATCTTCATGCACCTTCAGAAGCACCCCGCCGGTCGCATTCGTGTAATAGCGCTTCTTGTTCCCGTTGGGCAAGGTAATCTCCGACTTCGTTGCCCACGTGTTCTTATCCCCCACTCCAGGCTTACTGCTGTTGTCCAGATAGGAGTACTCGTAGGTGTCGCTTCCTCCCCGGGTTTCCTGTTTGGTAACCCGACGGTCGTCATTATACTCCAGGTAGCAGTCCGCATATTGCTTCACCTCGGCATCACTCGCCTGCTCGGGTTTGGTTCCCGCTGCGATCATCTTATTGCTCGCTTCCGCTCCAACAACGTATTTCAACCCGTGCTGGAACCCTCCGCTTTGTCCCGACTTCCAGTAACGATAATGCTCCTGCTTGGTGGTCTTCCATTCCCCTCCGGTTTTGTCCAGCTCTTCAACTCGCACACTCTTGAGATCGTTTTCCGAACCTGCATCATCTCCAGCTCCGCAATATTCATAGTGGCTTCGGGCCACATCTTCCCCCGATACTCGTTTCACCACTTGCTTCAGCCGACCCACGTGGGCCAGATCGTCGTAGTACTCGTAGTGGTAGGAAAGCTCTTCGCGGCTTCCTCCCCCACTCCACTTTACTTCGGACAGCTCGTCGTTAACGTCGTAACTCAGAGTCGCCTTGTTCCCATACGCATCCAGAACTCCCTTGAGCTGCCCTCGCAGCTCCGCGCTGTGACTCGTGTCGTTGTCGTAAAACACCCGGCGATTTCCTTGCGTGTCGGTGTAGGTAAATTCTTTCTCTGTTGCATCGTGTTTGAGATCCCCATAAAACGCAGTCAGAGGCACATAGTTTCCGCTCTGTGCCCCAGGTTGAAACCACAGACTCGCACTCGCTCCACGCTGAATCTTGATCCGCGACGGATCATTGTTTCCGGGACTCGCCCCGATAAACTCCAAGCTCCACAGGTCATTATCCACCCACCGATTCCCCATAAGCCCACCAGTGTCTGCTCCCTCAGCGTTCACATAGGTCCGGCTCTGCCCCCAGCCCATCCCAAACCCCTTCGAACTCAAATCAGTCGCCCCATATCTCAACTGACCACTTCCTGCCCCCACCATAAACGGTTGTCCAGACTGCCTGCCTGCTCCGTTACTTTCCGCCTCTCCACTGTCTTCCCCATACATCCGCTCCAGATCCTCACGCTTCAGTTGCTGACCTCCACCCCCGCTACTCGGCTTCTGTTCCGTCGGTGCGCTGGGACTCTTGTCCTCACCATCCATGTTCCCGCAATCATCATCATTGGACGAACTGCCGGAACCACCACCTCCAGGGGAACCACCACCTCCAGGATTATTCGGATTAGCTCCAGGATCACATGTGCTGTTACTTCCACCTCCGCCACCTCCTGGCGGGCATGGGCCTTTGGGTTCCTCACTGTTATTGTCGCTGGATGTCATGCTCATAGTTTCGTCGGGGATAAGTCAAAAATAGCCAAAGTTCCTTTCACTGATGTAGAACGAGTAAGAAAAATAGATCATTAGACCCATCTTCTCTTTACAACGATTTTGTCACTTTATTTCATCGTATACACATTGTGCCTATTTATGTCACCTGTTTTTGAAAATAGTTTCTTCCAGAAACCGAAATACCCATACTTTTACAGGGGCAAATCCGGATTTCCCTTGCCTATCCTCCCGCTTTCACCTTACCTGTTAGAAAATTGAAATCACTACAAGAGCCCTTATCCTGCATCGAATCAATGCCCCCACTCCACCCACTTGAAGTCGACCAGTCTTACGCCGACGTGGGTGAACGCCGGCAATCTCCAAAGGTGTTCAATATTCCGTCGCTGGACGCCCCAATTCAGTTTCAAGTGTATTCTGGACAGTCCGTATTTCTCGTCGCATCTGGCCCAAGTTTTCGAAAGATTGATTCTACACAGCTTTCGCAACCCGGGATTGTCTCCATGGGTGTAAACAATTCCCCCAAGTCGTTTCGCCCCAACCTGTGGGTTTCAGTAGATAATCCTCATAAATTCCTACGCTCGATCTGGATTGATCCGCAAATCACAAAATTCGTGCGAGAAACTCACCTGAATGAAACACTCTTTGATTCATCTCATTGGACTCCTACCAGAGAAAGACCGAGCGATTGTCCAAACGTAATTTCATTCTGCTCAAGTGTCGAGTTTGATGCTTCTTCTTATCTTAGTGAAGACACTGTTTGCTGGGGCAACAGCATTGAGCGCGGCAGCGGACGTTCCGTCCTCCTGGCTGCTCTCAAAATCTTGTATTCCCTCGGATTTCAACACGTTTTTCTAGTGGGTGTGGACTTTGAAATGAAGCCGGCAAGACCATACCACTTTGACGAAAACTGCTCGAACGACCACTCTTACTCAAATCAGAGAGCCTATGAAATCCTCTCCGGGATGTTGGAATCTCTTCAACCCCATTTCCTTGAGCGAAATTTCTTTGTGTGGAATTGCAATCCTGATTCAGGCTTAAAAGCTTTTCCATTCTTCAGTTTGGAGAATGCGATCGAATTTGCCCTCCGGAAATTTCCCAAAGACCTATCACTGGAACGAACCGAAGGGCTGTATCAACGAACACCAGGAGGAAATGATTCAATGGATTCCCCCAAAGCACAAAACGAGATCCCAATTACAGCAGGAGGAATGTCGCGAATCAGCCGGAAAAGGC
>JAKSBG010000355.1 GCA_022361255.1 Verrucomicrobiales bacterium | reverse complement strand
GTCTTGCGACGGCGGCTACGAGGTCCTGTCGACGTGTCCTCGTGTGATTCGACCCGGGTGAAGAGATGTAGCCGCGCTCGCAAGAGCGTGGTCGGGAGTGGAATTTCGCAATCGGCCACCGTCTTGCGACGGCGGCTACGAGGTCCTGTCGACGTGTCCTCGTGTGATTCGACCCGGGTGAAGAGATGTAGCCGCGCTCTCAAGAGCGTGGTCGAGAGCGGAGTTTCGTAAATCGGCCACCGTCTTGCGACGGCGGCTACCATGGACGCTCCCCGCCGCTACAACTCGTCCCGCTCTTTCGAGAACACCTTTCCGGCCGGTTCGTCCGGCAGGGTGGATTGCCAGGCCTTCAACAGCACCGTTAAGTCATGGACGACAGATTCCTTCTCAGCGCTCACGTCGGTCGCTTCGCCGACATCTTTGGCGATGTCATACAACTCGATGTGGGAAAGGTCTTTGTTCGCGGCGAGCTTCCAGTTTCGATGCACGACGGCCCAGGAAACCCAGTGATTCGGTTTCGTCTCCTTAGCGGGCCAGGGGGCACCAATTTTCCAAAAGAGCGGAGTGTCGCGTGACGGCATGACTTCCCCTTTCAGCACCTCGACGACACTGACTCCATCCGGAACGTAGCCGTCCGGGAGCGGTGCCTCCGCCAGTTCGCAAAAGGTGGGGAGCAAGTCGACGGCTGAAATGAGAGAGGAATCATCCACTTCTCCGGCCGCTATTTTCCCCGGCCATCTTGCCAGAAACGGAACGCCGATGCCTCCTTCGAAAAGCGCGCCCTTGTAGCCCTTTCTCCCGCCGGTAATGCCTTTGGCTCCGCCGATTCCCCAGCCTGCGCCAGTGGCGGTATCGTAGCTCAGGGTCAGTTCAGTCGGCGTCGCTGCCCGTGCCGGTCCATTGTCGGAACTGAAAATGACGAGCGTGTTATCCGCGATTCCAAGACGATCGAGAGTATCGAGCAATTCCCCGACGCGATCGTCGGCATGGGAAAGCACTGAGGCGTAGATCTGGTCAGCCCGCTCCAGGTCGCGAAATCTCCATTCGTATTTCGGGACAGTGTGAAACGGCGTATGCGGCTCGTGCATCCAGACATTGATGAAGAACGGTTTTTTCTTTTCGACACTTTCCTCCATGAACGCAGATGCGCGCTCTGCGTCCTCGTGCCAGGGCATTTGCTCGCCGGAGCAGTTGAATGCCCCGTAGTCGTCGAAACCGTATGCTGCCGGAGTCGGAGAGTCGGGAATCATGTCATTGGCAAGATGCCATTTTCCGTAGTGAGCGGTCCGGTAGCCGACGCTCTGTAGCATCCGGGACAGTAGAGGGGCTTCCGGATCAAGCCAGTCCGGCATGCCCCGCTTTGCGTTGCTGGGAACCCAGGCAAAGTGCCCGTCGATGTTGTAACGGGCGGGAAAGTGACCGGTCATCACCGCAGCACGGCTCGGTGAGCAGACTCCGCTGGCGACAGTGAACCTCTGGAAGTCGGTTCCCTCCTTCGCGATTCGATCAATGTTAGGAGTTTTTACGTAGGGGTGGCCGTGACAGCTCAAGTCGCCCCAGCCCCAGTCATCGGCAAAGATAAAGAGGATGTTGGGGCGGTCTTCGGCGCTGATCGTAAATGTGCCGAAAAAGGTTGCCGCGAGCAGGAATGGAAGAAAGCGCATGGTCGACAATGTTGCAGAATAAATGTGACGATTACCACCCGGATTTCCCCAATTGTCTGGCGGAAACCTGACTCGAATTCTGTGTGAGAAAACAATGGTGTATCACATAAAAACGGAAGTCAGGTCGGTGGAGAAAGGTTGTCGATCACTTTTCGAGCGCCCCGGATCCGCGCTTTCAGAGCGGCGGGCAGCTTCGGGCCGGACATGTGATCCATGACGAGGCGCAGCTCCGGAGCGAGTTCCGGCTCAGCCTTGCAGAGTCGTTCCAGGACAGTGAGGGAATAGGCACGGGTGGCGATTGCTTCATCCGGTGAGGAAAGAATTTCAAATGCAAGGTCAGCAGCGAGGCCGGAAACACGACCGCGGAGTTCGAGAATCGATGCCGCTTTCATTGTGTTTCGCTTGATCGCGTCGTGATGCTCGCCCTTCCTGATAAATTGCAACAAATCAAAAAGATGCGGCTCAACCACTTCCGGAGTCTGCATCGCGCAGTGACTGATGACCCAGGCCGCACGCTGAGCGAGGCGTTTGTTCTCTCCGGTCACAAACTCCAGCAATTCGGAAAAACGTTCATCCGACCGCCCGATGTAGTCGACGATCCGCAGGGCCTGCGCTTTGGAATGTTCCGAGTCAAGAGCATTGTGGAGATTCATGGTGGATTCGTGAGGAGGATTTCGATACGGTGAAGGTAGTATGAAAAATCAGTCACGAAGAAACTTTCTCGCAGCCCTCGCGGCGACGCCTCCGGTTTTGGCAATCCGGCCTGTTCAAGCGAACGAAAACCGCTTCTCCATCGGAATTCAGGAATACACTTTCAACCGCTGGCTCAAGAGCGGAAAACTCGACCATCTCGATTACCCGGCGCTGGTAAAAAAGGAGCTTGGAATTACTCACATCGAATATTGGAATCGCCCGTTCAATGGCAAGCACACTGACAAAGCGTACGTCGGTGAACTGGCAAAGCGTACGACCGGTGAGGGAATGAAAAATGTTCTTATTCTCGTGGATGCGGGAAATCAGCTTGATGCCGCAGATGCCGCCGAGCGCAAGCGTGCTGTCGATGAGCACAAGGGCTGGATCGACTGCGCGGCGCAGCTCAAGTGTGATGCGATTCGGGTGAACTGCCGCTCCGGCGGCGACCGGGAAGAGAATTTAAAAAACGCTGCCGAAGGGATGGGGGCGCTCTGTGACTACGCAAAACCTTCGGGAGTGAAAGTGGTGATTGAACCTCACGGAGGCAATTCTCAGGACCCCGACTGGCTGCTCGCAGCGATGGAAAAACTCGATCGGGAGAATGCGGGGCTGCTTCCCGACTTCAACAATTTCGGTGAATACGACCGCTACGACGCCGTGGAGAAAACGCTGCCTCACGCCGTGGCAGTTTGTGCGAAAGCTTTCGATTTTGATGAGGAAGGAAATGAGACGAAGACCGACTTTTTCCGGATGCTGAAAATCGTGCACCAGTCCGGTTACTCCGGAGTTATTTCCGTCGAGTTCGAAGGTCACGGCATTGATCCGATAGAGGGATCAAGAAAAACAAAGGCGTTGATCGAGAGAGCGCTCGAAGCTGCAGGATGAAGACTCAACACTGTTAACTCTCTCACCTTACCC
>JAKSBG010000201.1 GCA_022361255.1 Verrucomicrobiales bacterium | reverse complement strand
GCGGATGAATCCCCTGCCCTTCCGAATCTGTATTACAGTGGACCTTTGCTTCAGCACAGGCAGTCGCTTTTCTGCTACATCTACAAATTCCGCGCCCGCTTCGGCGTTATTGCGCGAACGATTGCCGACCGTCTCGGAGTGGAGTGGGAGGAGCCTCTGCAACAGTGGCAAGAAAGAGGCTTCCTGATCGAAGATCTCTCCTGCTGCGAGGACTGCACCTGCGCCGTTGAAAACGAAGAGAAAGAGGCTCCCGCAGAAGTGGAAGACTTCGCAACGGTCAGCCGGTAACCCCCATTTGAGATGCCTCCGCTTTTTTCCGACTCCGGAAATGATTTCTCGCCGGTAGACGAGATTCCCGTTTCGAGACTGAGGGCCCTCCTCAGGGATTTCACCAATCTACTCGGACAGCAGATGTATTTTTGGGGACGAGATGTCATTCATCCGCATGGCAATCTGCTCTGTGAGAACGGATTCGAGAAACGAAAATCAGAGGGGCTCGAAGGAACGAGCTGCTATCGCAAATACCTCGATGACGGAGGGTTTATCGAACTCCACGGCGCCTGCGCCGGACACTATCATCCGGATCAAGGCGGAGATCGCAACTTTCTCTATATCAGAAACCGGAAACGCTGTTTTCTCTATGCGGACGACACTCCTCCCGCGCCGAGAATCTACGCAGCGGATGCACTTAACAACGGACCGGCAGCTGAGCTCTATTTTGCAAGCCTGCGCTTTCTCGACTGGTGGTTGGAATACGAAAACTGGATCGGGAAAAACACGCGGGAGGACTGGAGGACTCGCAACTTCCAGGCCTTCTCTTCCCTCCCCGCCTCGCGGCCTCTCCTTCCGCCGGCCGAAGCGCTGATCTGGCTCGCACAATTCCGGAACAATCCTTCCAAAATTACCCGTGTCCGCGAGCGAAGGCGCTCACTGAACTCCTGACTCTACTCTTGCTACCCGGAACTGCTCCTTTCCATGTCTATCCTAACATCTCTACCATTTCTACAGACCAAAACTTCGGAAGCAACTTCCACAGTGGTCGCAATCGGGCTCGAAAGCGTCGGGAAATCCCAGCTTCTCGCGCGACTGGGCGGAACCATTGCCACCTCAGAAAATTTTCGCGGCTCAACTCTCGCCTGCAACACTTACTCCGATAAGGATGTCACCTGGGTGGACACTCCCGGAATCTATCGCGACTCGGAGACAGGTTCGTCAGCGGAAACGCTACACACACTGGCGGAATCGGATCAGGTCCTCCTTGTATTGCGGGCCGACCGGGCCGTGGAGCAATTGGAATCACTTTACCCTATGGTTGAAGGCCGCAATGGATTCGCAGTGATTACATTTGCCGACCGGCTTCCCTCCGGGGCGCTTCGGGAAAAAATGAAACACGATTTTCAGAAGGCACTTGGAGTCCCTGTTTTCGCAGTCGATGCGCGCCGGTTTGAAGAGGGCGTGGGAAACGCAATTCGGGCCACCGCAGCCATTGATGAAACCTCTCCTTTTCAAAAAACTGATTTTGCGATTCTGAAGGAGCGCTATCCCACGCGAACACCGGCTCTCTCCATCCTCGAAAAGACCGTAGCGCAGCCTCTCGTCGCTTCGATGCTACTGTTTCTTCCCACAGTGATTGCTGTCACCCAGGCTAACCGCTTTGCCGACTGGCTCTACGACCCCGTGACAAACCTTATCGCTCCCCTCCTGGCCTGGATCGAAAGCGGCCCGGCATTTCTTTCGTTACTTCTCGCCGGTGATTACGGACTCGTTTCCATGTTTCCGTTTCTTCTGCTTTATGCTCTCCCGACGATACTTGTTTTTTCAGTCATTCTCGCCGCCTACAAATCCACCGGCCTGATTGACAGGATCTCAGTCGCATTGCACCCGTTTCTGCGACCCTTCGGGATCGGTGGCCGGGACCTTGTCCGGGTTATGATGGGATTTGGCTGCAACGTTCCTGCTGTTGTGGCGAGCCGGTCCTGCGCCTCCTGTTCGCGGGGTGCTTGCGTATCGGCGATCTCATTCGGATCCGCCTGTTCCTACCAGCTCCCGGCGACCCTCGCCGTTTTCGCAGCTGCCGGAATGTCCGGACTCGGAGTCGTGTATCTGGTTGCCCTCGCAATCACTACCCTGATATATCTTCGGTTCACCACACCCAAAGCACTGCGACTCGCCAACAATCAGCTTCTTTTGCCTGAAACCGATCCGCTTCAGACCCCGTCCCTGCGTGGAATCATCCGGGAGGTGCGTGAAAATGTAATGCAGTTTGTTGTAATGGCATTTCCGGTCTTTGCAGGAA
This sequence comes from Verrucomicrobiales bacterium, assembly GCA_022361255.1. Classification (GTDB taxonomy): domain Bacteria; phylum Verrucomicrobiota; class Verrucomicrobiia; order Verrucomicrobiales; family DEV007; genus Arctic95D-9. The sequence goes on along the minus strand of JAKSBG010000201.1, from coordinate 3,232 downwards.
TCTGTTTTGTCGCCGCATCACTGGCACACCTAGGTGTCCTCGATGCGATGACGCGCCTGCTTTCCCCCGTGATGGCGCTGTTTCGACTGCCCGGCGAAGCAGCTACCTCGGTTGTCCTCGGATCCATTCGCAAAGACGGCATTGCCATCGGTTTGCTGGACAATGACTGGTACTCGTTGAAGGTCGGGCTGGAAACTCCGTCACAGGTTCTCACTGTCGTTTACCTGGCCGGAGTCCTTTTGCCCTGCCTCGTTACTCTCTTTACCATCGGGCGGGAAATGCGATGGACATTCGCGGCACGACTCTGCCTGCGGCAAATGGCCTGGGCGGCGGGATTCGCGCTGGTGATTGCATGGGTGGGAGCGTTGTTTGCCTGAGCCATCCGTCATCCACCGGCGAATTCATACGGTTGTGATTCACCCCGGCAAAAACCACCGGATTCCCCCGGTGGCTTTGCTATAGTCTTTTCCGGGCTTCCGGAAAAGATTGCGGAACGAACCTCACCCGTGACAGTCGCAGGCGCCGTTGCAGCATCCCGTTCCAGCTTCGTGACCAGTCGCGCAAGCAACACTGCAGTAATCTTTGCCGTCCTTCTTCACATGGTGACCCTGTGAAACTTCGCATTTGCAATCAGGGCAGGCGCATTTTGTATCGGTAGATGTTGTCATATTGAGCAATACCTGAACATACGTTCATATATTTGTCAATTGTTTCTACCACTGACTTAGGCGAAGGTATTCTGATGCCGAAGTCGTCTTCCCCTAAAGAGAAAAATGAAACTCCCCCACCTGTGTGCGAGGAGCATCATGAACAGTCGCAATCACGCACCGGCCAGCCTCTCGAAGTTGACGATTCTCAGCGAATGGCTGAGTTCTTTGGAGTCCTTGCCGACCCCACTCGTCTACAATTGATTTCTCTTCTTTCCGGTGCTGAGAGTTGTGTCTGTGACCTGGCGGTAAATCTTTCCGTTTCGGAATCAGCTGTCTCGCACCAACTCCGGGCTCTCAGAAATGCCCGGCTTGTGCGCTACCGCAAACAAGGTCGACAGGTATTCTATCGTCTCCACGACCACCACATTTTCGACCTCTACGAAACAGTACGGGAACATCTTGCCGAATCCTGACAGCTTCCAACTAGGCTGCAGGGCACCTCGGGCAGACTCCAAAAAACTCCAGTTCGTGCTCGAGATTTCTGAAGCCGGAAGCACTCGCAATGATGCCTTCGAGGGGAGCTACCGGACAATCAATCTCCACTCTTTCGACGACACCGCAGCTCGTGCAAACAATGTAGTCATCGTGCTCATGCAGATGTCGCAATACAAATGATGCGGCCCGCTCCCGCAATCCGAGACGTCGAACGATTCCCTTCTCTTCCAACCGGGTCATCAGTCGATAGACGGATGCCTGATCATATCGGTCAGCAATTTCTGCAGAACTGATGATTTCGGAGACCGTCAACGGCTTTCCGGTCCGGACGAGAAGCTCAATCGTCAATCCCATCAATTTCGTGCAGCGCAACCCCTTACTTTTACAACGTTCGACCGCCTGCTGAACTTTGCGGGAGTCCATCTTGTTTTCTGAAGACATTCCTTGGAATTATAGTTTCAATTAAAGAAAAATTCGAACAGATAAAATGACGATATTATGCACTCACTCTCCATTTAGCTCAGTGACAACGAGCTGAAGCCCCTCCTCCGTCTCCGCCCGGATGATTCTCACGGAATGCGGAGCTGCCGGATTGTCCTGTACGATTTGCACAGGATGAGCCGGCACGTTTTCCAGAAAGATTCGTGCCGTGACTCCATCCGGCCAACTTGTATCCAGCAACAGAACATAGCCGCAATCAGGGAGATTCCAGAGCGAGTATCGATCTGCTAAGGCGCGACCGGAAACACCCTTTGCCTGATCGAGGGGCAGCGATCCCATCAGCCAGGGAATCAGTCCGCCTATCCCCAGCCGCCCCTCGATAACAGGAGATTCCCTGATGGCACAATGGACGATATTCTCGCGCACTTCGTTTCCAGCTTCCACCCTGTCCCGATAACGTCCCGGTCGAAACAGCTCCACAGTCGACACCGGTGGCTGCTCGAACAATTCATCGATATGCGAGAGATCCTTCGTTGCGCCCGTTCTTGATTCCACAAAAAACGGACCGGTTTCCCAGGGGAGCCAGTACCACAAATCAACCAGCGGAGGGGCCTGTTCTGCCTTCGGAAATTGAGTAAAAAGATCTTCAGGTGGACGGCTTGCCGGAGAAATATTTCTCTGCCGCGCATAGCGGAACGCAGTGAGTTGCTTATTTCCCTGACGCACCCCTTCGAGGGCGCGGTTCGAATCCCGAAACAATTCAGCAGGCGGTCTGGCAGTCGCAAAATGTTGTCGGACGAGCGCATCAGCGATGTATTTCACTAACTCGAGTCTCGTAAAAGGATCGTCGGTCGCAGCAGAATCCAGCACTTCAATAACTTCTCCCTTTTCCCCTACCCACGCAATTCGTTGATGCAGGCTGAGGGAAATCATCAGATTTTCCCAGTCCCATTCCGAATCCGAATCCGAATCCGGGATATCAAAAAAGCCCAATAAATGGAACATCGAAACCAACGCTTCACGCGATTCAAGAGGGTAAGACCACTCCATATCTTCGCGCACCCTCCTTTTCAACTGCTTCATCGGGACCCGCTCAAACTGAATTTCCTTAAGAGGCGAAAGCCCCCTCAACTCCGAGACTTCTTTAGTGAGAACATCGAAAGCGACAGGTTTCAATCCAGAGGCCGCATTGGCATGGGCTGAAGGATCCAGTGAGTTTCGCCCACCGTGGCCGGGCGCGCGTTCGGGAGCATCATCTCCCAGATAGGGAGTTACTACAGCATCATCAATGACATAGACAAAACCTTCCTGATGCCCGGCATGCATTTCTTCTCCTTCCGAAAGTCGTAGAATCCCCGACACTCTGGAAGGAGGTTCAATGAAAGGAAACTCTCCACCAGACTGTTCCTTCTGCTGAACATAGACCACCTGAGTCAGACTTGGAGGAGAACAAAAGGTACACCCCACATAACTGGGAACGATCATGCATCTTCGCATATCATTGAGACTGTCGTAAGGCGCCATAAACCCGGTTAGCTGGACTCTTTTTCCTTCCAGTGAAAGCAGGCTCTCCGGAAATTCGAGGTTCATCTCGATCAAGTCGAGTGGTCTCACCTCATCGAGGAGAGTGAAGTCGATAGGAACCG
>JAKSBG010000296.1 GCA_022361255.1 Verrucomicrobiales bacterium | reverse complement strand
TCGTCAAAAACTCCCATGATGGAGCGCGAGTCGCGGAACTCTTCCGCCAGCGAAACACCGGTCGCCTCTGCTTCACTGTCGCCTTTTTGGTAGGAGCGACACTGATCGGTGTTGTGAGTGATCGCTCCCGTTTCCAGCCACTCGACGATCCGGGCGCGCACACGTTCGTCGGAAAAGTCCTCTGCCCAGAGGGTGGAGAAGGGGACTCCTGCTTTGATGAGGCAACCGTTTAGATTGAGCATTCCGACGAGTCCCGGCCACTGCCCGGACCAGTTTGCGACTGTCAGAATCGGTCCGCGGTGCCCGATCAGTCCGGCAAGAACGTGGTGACTGTATTGCCAGACGCTCTCGGCGACGACGAGAGGTGCGTCCCTGTCGATATCCCGGAAGACTTCGAGACAACGCTTTTGAGAATCGAGGAAACCGTGTTGGGCCTCCGAGTCAACAGGGTTGAGTCGTTCGACTTCGGCACCGCTGGCTTCGAAGGCAGCGATCAGGTCGGTTTCCATTGCCGACTGGGTAGGCCAGCAAAGTTGGTTGGCGGAAAGGCGGGCATCACCGCTGGCGGTAAGAAGAACTTTGGTGGATTTCATGAAGTGATTCCGAGAGTTTGAAGGTGATCTTTGATGACAGCGCGCTCCTTGTCATGGAAGCGATGGAAGGGCGATGCCATAAAATCATCGCAGACTCCGAGGACGGACAACGCACACTTAATACCTTTGATGATGGCGGATCCATAGTGGCCAACCGTGTAGATCGACTGGCTGAGAGCCAGGACCTGGTCGGACAGTTCCCGGCTGCGTTCGAGATTGCCTGCCTTTGCGGCTTCGTACAAATCAACGTAGAGTCGAGGGTGAAGGTTGGCGCCTCCGTTGACACCTCCGTGACCTTTCATAAGAACCACTTCGGCGAGCAGTTCCTCCGGGCCGACAAGGAGGGACCAATCGGGACGGCGACTGGACGCCAGCCGCAACATCTTGCGGAAATACACAAGATCACCGGAGCTGTCCTTGAGTCCGACGATTTTCTCCTGTTCCATTGCCCATTCGACAACCTGTGCCGAGAAGGAGGTTTTTGTCAGGGCCGGCATATTGTAGAGCATCAGGGGGAGAGGAAGCCCGGGGAGAATTTGTTCGATGTACTCCCGCAACTCCGGTTGGCCTGCCGGGAAATAGAAGGGAGCGGACGTGACCACGGCACCGGCTCCGCAATCGGCAGCGTGTTTTGCGAGCGCTGCCGATTCAACGAGTGAAGTGTCGGTGATACCGACGAGAACAGGAATTCTTCCATCAACGATTCGGCAGGTTTCGTCGATCACCTCACGTCGAAGCCGGTAACTGAGGCTTGGTGCTTCGCCGGTTGTTCCGAGAGCAAAAATTCCGGCGACGCCTCCTTCAATCATGCGATCGATCAGGCACTCCAGTCCCTCCCGGTCGAGGGTGTCCCGTTCTTTTAACGGGGTGATCATAGGAGGGATGATGCCGGTGTATCCAGGTGTCATGAGTTCTTTGAAGAGGGTGGAACCAGTCGGCTTACGATAAGGCCAACGAGAAAAATCGTGAGAGTTCCGACAACAATCGTTAGGTTGCCGTGAAGAGCAGGACGAACTGATTCCGGAAGCCACGGGGCGCTCATCCAGAAAATGAGAAGAACTCCAATTGTCACTGCAGTCACTGCCGCGACGTTTTGGGCCTTCTTCACGATCAACCCGAGCAGGAAAAGTCCGAGGATTCCTCCGGAGAAAATGGACGATAGTTTCCACCAGGCATCGAGCGCGCTCTGAACCCGGGTCATCGCAAGTGCCGCACCGGTTCCGACAATTCCAAAAGCAATCGTCGCTCCGTGGAGAACTTTCATTCCGGTTTCTTCCGACGGCTCAACTTTACTGAAGCGTTTCACGATGTCGCACCAGGTCAGGGTGGCGGATCCGTTCAGCGAAGAATCGACTGAGCTCATCGCGGCGGCCAGGACGGCGGCAATGAGGATGCCGGTAATCCCGGTGGGAAGCTCTGTCGCGATGAAGTGAGGAAAGACTTTGTCGCCCTTGCCAATTGTTTCGGGAAGCAAATCCGGTTGCGCCTGATAAAAAGCAAACAACCCGGTTCCGACGAGGAAAAGCAATGCGGAAATCGGAACGTAGAGCAACGCGCCGAGCCAGACACTTTTCTTTGCCGCTTTTTCACTTTCGGCGGTGGCGTAGCGTTGAACGTAGCTCTGGTCGATCCCGAAATTCTGCAGGTTGATAAAGAGTCCGAAGGTCAGAATCACCCAGAAAGTGGGAGCATTGAGTGAAGCCCCGAAGCTGCCGAGTGAGAATTTGTCTGCTTCTTTCGCGATAGAGAATACCTGTCCGGCTCCTTCCGGCATTCCGGTGAAAATGACTCCGAGACAGAGAAAAATACCTAACGTTAACACAATGCTTTGAATTACGTCAGTCCATATGACAGCTTCGATCCCTCCGATCAGGGTGTAAACCGTGACAAGGATTCCGGTAACAATGATGATGGTAAAAACGCTCCAACCCGTCAGAGGCGCAAGAGCGAGCGCGACCAGGTAGAGGATCGTGCCGACCCGCCCCATCTGGGTGAGGAGATAACAAACAACCGCGTAGAGGCGTGCCCACGGACCAAATCGTTCCTCCAGATGTGTGTAGGCGGACACCTGGCCGGCATTCCGGAAAAAGGGAACAAAGTAGCGGGTGGCAATCCATGCCGCGATCGGCAGTGAAAGTCCAAAAACGAACGGGTTCCAGTTCGCATCGAATGCTTTGCCGGGATTGGCGAGAAAGCTGATGCTGCTGACGAATGTTCCGAAGATGGAAAGTCCGACCGCCCATCCGGGAAGAGCGCCGCCGGCCGCCATGAACCCTTCCGTTGTTTTGGAGCGTTTCGCGAGCCAGATGCCCAGCCCGACCACGACGGCGAGATAGGCAATGAGGACAATCAGGTCGAATGTTTTCATAAGATTGCGGGGGCTGGCAGTTGCGTTGCAAAAGGTCTAATTGCCCGGGGTGGGCAGGCGTGCGTTCACGGTTTCGAGATAACGGTTCAGTTCCCTGCGAAGAGATTCTGCTTTTCCGGGATTGGTATGGCTGAGATCATTTTGTTCAGCCGGGTCTTTTGCGAGATGGTAGAGCTCGTCGCGGTTGCTTTCGTAGAAATGAATCAGTTTCCAGTCTCCGTGACGAATTGCAGACTGGGGTTGAGTTTTGGAGGTGTAGCCGTCGTCGATCCCGATCGCTTCCGGTGCGTTGGTGAACTTTTCGCCTTCGGGATGGTAGTAGGGGAAATGCCAGAAAATGGGTCTCGTATAGGTAGTTTCGGCAGGATCGCGAAAGATTTTGTCGATGGCGCGACCGTCGACATTTGCCGGGACCGGGAGTGATACCAGCTTCGCAAAGGTTGGCAGAAGGTCGTAGCCAACCACGGGGGTGTCGGTGGATGTGCCGGCAGGAATTTCACCCGGCCAGCGGGCAATCATGGGAACGCGGATGCCTCCTTCGTAGAGATTCCATTTGCTGCCGCGAAGTGGATTGTTTCCGGCGTAGTTGGGGTGGCCGCCGTTGTCGGAGGTAAAGACCACAAGAGTCGAATCTGCGATTCCGGCGTCGGCGATGGCATCGAGAACCTCGCCGACATGATGGTCAAGAGCGGTGACCATTGCGCCGTAGTGGGCCAGTATGTCGCGGCGGGGATGGTCTTCGGGAATTTTATCGAGGTAGTTCCGGTGGAGCCAGCCGAGCCGGGTGTGGTTCGGGTCGTGCACGTAGAAATGCGAGACCATGAGAAAGAACGGATTCTCGTGATCCTGCTTCACGAAGTCGACGGCGCGTTGGGTCATTGAATCTTCACCGAAGTCGCCCTCGGGAAGATCGAGAAAGGAACGCTTTTCCTTGTCACCCCAGTAGGAATAGGGGTGGTTGCCGAAATCCTCGACTGCCGTTTCGAAGCCGTGGTTCTTCGGTCCGTGAGTCGGGCTCCAGCCGAGGTAGCGTTCGTGGTGCTGGTTGAGGTGCCACTTGCCGAAGAAGGCGGTCTCGTAGCCTGCATGTCGTAGAACTTCCGGAATGGTAAGTAGCTTCAGGTCGAGATCGAGCGTGAGCGGGGGAGTCTTCATCGGGGCACCGAAGTCCTGGCGACCGGGCTTGTTCTTGGTGACGAACTCGAACTTGTTCCGGGCCGTGGTGCGACCGGTCAGGGTGGCGGCGCGGGAGGCCGAACAGATCGGAGCAGGGGAATAGGCATGGGTGAAACGAAGTCCTTCCGCAGCGAGTTGATCGAGACGTGGGGTTTCCAACCAGTCGCTTCCGTAGCATCCCAGATCCGACCAGCCGAGGTCGTCGGCGAGGATGAAGACGATGTTGGGATTATCGGCGGAGAAGGACGGCAGTGTGAGGAACGCGGCGAGTGCCAGCGCGTAGCAGCGAAAGTGAGCGAGCAGGCGTGGTTCCCGTTCACACTCCAACCTACTTTGAGTCATTCGGCGAATCATTGTTTCGTAGGGAATTGTTCTTTCAATCGCGCCGCGAGTTCCTCGACCTCTTCGGCACGTTCGGCTGCGAGATTAGTGGTCTCTTCCGGGTCTTCGGTGTAATCGTAGAGTTCCTGTGCGATCACCTCGCCGCCTTCAATGGCGCGCCACTCGGTGTAACGACGATCACTGGTCCGGATCGAATACCCCCAGGCCTTCCAGTTCGACGGAGGACCGTAGAAGGGCTGCTGGTGCTGGGTGAAGGCCGCGTCCTGGACGGAGGCCGCTGGATCCTTCACCACCGGAGCGAGGCTGACTCCCTCCAGCCGCTTGTTCAGGTTGCCGTCGATGCCGGCCATATCGGCGAGGGTGGGGTAGAGGTCGAGCAGCTCGGCGAGGGCTCCGGTCTGCTTGCCCTGGCTTTCGGGAACCCGCGGGTCGGCGACGATCAGAGGAACGCGGGCGTCGAGTTCGAAGTTGCTCGTCTTGCCCCAGAGCGACTGTTCGCCGATGTGGAAACCGTGGTCCGAAGTGAAAACGACGATCGTGTCGTTGGCATGTCCACCTTCCTCCAATGCGTCGAGAATCTTTCCGATCTGCGCGTCCATGAACGTGATTGAGGCATAGTAGCCGTGGCGGAAATGACGTATTTCCTCATTGGTGAAGGGGCGGTCCTGGGGCGTCGTGCCGTAGCCGCGAATTTCCCGCGATTCGTGCATCGCGATATCCGGGGCGCCCGATGGGGCGACGGCCGGTGACGGCATGGGGATTTTGTCAGGGTCGACCAGGTCCCAGTATTTCTTCGGGGCGACGAAGGGAAGGTGGGGGCGCCAGAATCCGACGCCGAGAAAGAAGGGTTGGCCGTCGGCGGGGTGCTCGCGAAGCATCGCAGCGGTGAGGTTGGCGATCTGGCCATCGCGGTAGAGCGTGTCGGGGCCGTCGGGAGCCTCGGTCGTCGGTGCTTTCTTGATCTGCTGGTCGCGCAGGGCTTCGGGCGTGTTGGTGTAGACGGTGTCGGCGGCGTGAGTGCCTTTGAAGAGGACTTCGTCGATGGACCAGGAACGACGGTCCTGTGTCTCGCCCATATTGTGAAACATCTTGCCGATGTTCTGGCAGAAGTAGCCGTGGTTCTTGAAGTGCTGCGGCAGAGTGATCAGCGTCGATCCGCCCGGAGCGGTGTCGCGGAATCCCTTGCGGAGATCGTCGACGCCGACCGTGTCCGGGCGCAGCCCCGTGAGAAAGGACGAGCGCGACGGATTGCAGACGGCTTGCTGGCAGTAGGCCTTCTCGAAAACGAGTCCGCGCGCGGCGAGCCGGTCAAGGTTCGGGGTAACGGCAGCCTTGTCTCCATACGGACCGATCGCGCAGTTGAGGTCGTCGGCGACGAGGAAAAGAACGTTCGGTTTGTCCTTGGCGAAAGCGAGAGCGCTCAGGGATGCAAAGAGGTAACAGAGAAAGAATTTCATAACTTGTCAGGATCGACGACGACGTGTCGGATTGATTTGCGTTTCCAGGTGTAGGTAATGTGGACGAGTCCGTCGCTCGTTTGGATGACTGCGGGGTAGGAGTATTCGCCCTCACTTTGTTCGAGTGTCAGGACCGGATTCCATTTCTTCCCGTCTTCGGAAATCGCGACGTTGAGGATGCTGCGATTTGAGGGGCTGGGGGCGTGTTTGAGCGTGTGGTTGTAGACGAGTAGTTGCCGACCGTCGGCGAGAGTGACCGCGTCGGTTCCGGAGTTGGGATTCGGAAGATGCGTTGCGGTCACGGGGGTCCAGGTTTTGCCCTCATCCACGGACCAGCTCTGGGCGATGACGCCTTCTTTACTGCGGCAGAGGACCTGCCAGCGTCCGTCGGGGTAGGTGAGAAGGCTGGGCTGGATCGCGTTGAAATTCTTCGCGTCGCCGATCGGGCCGACGACCTCCCAGGTTTTCCCGAAGTCGCGGGTGAGTTCGAAGTGGACGCGCCAGCCGTCGTGCTCCGTGCTGCTCGGGCAGACGATTGTACCGTCCGCCAACTGGATCGGCTTGTTCTTGACCGGTCCGAGAAGGAACGGGGATGATCCAAGTTTCGGATCGGTTCCCAGTTTCCAAGGTTCGGCCCAGGTGCGGCCTCCGTCGTCGCTCCGGGTCATCAGTCCCCACCAGTTGCGGGCGCCTCCGTCGACGCGGGGAACAACTTTGTAGAAAAGCAGGAGCGGAGCACCGGATTCCCGTGGCTGGAAAAGAACAGGGTTGCCGGTGCGGTGGTCGGCGTCTTCGCCTTCGCTTCCGGTGACGACTTCGATCGGTGCCTGCCATTCGCCGTTTTCGGTCCGCGCAAACCAGATCGAGTTGTCGATGTGCGGTTCCTTTGTTCCGCCGAACCACGAAGCAGCAAGCTCACCATCGGGCAGCTCGACGATGGTGGAGGAGTGATTCTGGGGAGCGGTGGATTTCTCCGGATCGAAAACGAACTCCGATTCGAGAATCGCGGGGTGATTCTCGTCTGCCAAGGGAGGAAGGTCGACCTGAGAGGGGTGGTGATTTTCCGCCAACCAGATCTGGCGGCCCCGGTAGATTTCACCGATGGGATATCGCTCGTTGGGAACGACGGACGTATCCATGATCTGTTCGATCTGTTTCACGACTTCGGGATGGTCCCCGGCGACGTTCTCGGTTTCTCCGAGGTCGGACGCGAGATCGAAGAGTTGGAGTTTGCCTTCTTCCTTTCCGAGTCGAACGCCCTTCCAGTCGCCGAGGCGAACGGCCTGATCGTAGAAGCGCCGACAATGGCCGTAGTCCCAGTAGAGCGGGCCGCGTTCGGCTTCGAGCGATTCACCCTGCAGGGCGGGGGCGATGTCAATGCCGTCGAGTTTCCCGGGGGGATTCGCGCCTGCCAGTTTCGCGAAGGTTGGGAGGAGATCCTGAAAGGCGATTACCGTGTCGCTGGTGGCATCGGCGGGAACCGTTCCGGGCTGGCGGGCGACGAAGGGAACGCGGATGCCGCCTTCGTAGAGATCGCGTTTGAAACCACGGAGTGGTCCGCTGGTATTGAAGTCTTTCCACACGGTCGAGTGGCCTCCGTTGTCGCTGGAAAAAAGAATCAGCGTGTCTTCGGCGAGTCCGAGCTCATCGACGAGGGCAACGATGCGCCCAACGTCGCGGTCTAACATGTGCACCATAGACGCATATTTCTTGGCTTTCTCCGGCCAGTCTCGATCGGAGTAGGGTTCGGTCGTGGGAACGGCGAGTCCGTCCGGGTCTTCCTTCTTCGAGGAAAAGTGGGGCAGGGTGTAGGCGGCGAAAAAGAAGAACGGTTCCTCCTTCGATTGCTTGATGAAATTCAGGGCACGGTCGGTGAGTAGATTGTGACTGTAGTGCTCCCGTGTGTTCACGTTGTCGGGCAACTCGCGCCGCCCTTTGTCGGAATCGAGATACTCGGTGAAGTAGTAGTGGGCGTGGTCTTGATTGAGGTAGCCGAACCAGTAGTCGAATCCCTGGTTCAGTGCCGCGCCGGGGGTGCTGGGATCGCCGAGCGACCACTTGCCGATGCCGCCGGTGGTGTAGCCCGCACCCTTCAACACCTCGGCCATTGTGACGTCTTCGTCGTCGAGGTAGGTGGGGTAGTGGGGAACATTGTCGCGAGCCGGGGTATGACCGGCATGCAGACCTGTCATGAGCACGCTGCGTGACGAGGTGCAGACAGGTCCTCCGGCATAGGCCTGGGTAAAGCGGAGTCCTTCTTCGGCGAGTTGATCGATATTCGGTGTCTTTAGAATCTCATGGCCGTAACAAGACAGGTCCCCATAACCTAGATCGTCACACATTAAGACGATGATGTTGGGACGATTGCCGTTTGTCCCGCTATGTTGAAC
>JAKSBG010000316.1 GCA_022361255.1 Verrucomicrobiales bacterium | reverse complement strand
CGCACCTTTCGGACTCGCCGCTTCGGGGAAGAATTTCGACGATATCGGCGAAAACCATACCCTCGCTGTCCAGCAACTGATTGCAACGGCCGTAGAGAATCTCCCCTTCGGATTGCTGCAGAGCCTTAGCGATCAGTTCATCTGCGGGAACAGAAAAGTAGATACTCGGATCTCCGGCATGCTCCACCTCGTATTCCGCGAGAAGTCCTCCGAGGGGTCTTTCCCCGGCCACAATCGCTTCCCGCAAATCGTTGGGAAGGTTTTCGAGTTGAATCGAGATGGCACCGTATTCCACCGGAATTTCTGAGGAAGCCGCGTGCAAACTGACGAGCCTCATCATCATGCCTTCCGAGGCCTCGTGCCGATGGACTTCGAGGTAGAGTTTGGAATGATGAAACGCCGCGAGAGTCGGCGTCATGTCGTTTTTATGAACAAGCAGCGAACGGTAGGGGTACGGGACTTCGTCCCCGTCGAGAAAGGTAAAGTCGGGCAACTCCCGCCCGAGTTTCTCGTAGAAAAAATGAAACGGTAGCAGGCGGTGGAGAGCTTCCGAATACGCCGCCGACGCTTCGGAAGAATCAGGTGTAGCGTGCATCGCGGTGTTCGTCGAGGAAGAAGCCGTGAAGAAGGCGGTCGATCTGCAACATGCCGTCACGGGAGACCGTGATTTCCTCCGGTGAAACGGAGAAGTATCCGTCGTCGACCAGCTTTTGGAGCTCGGCGGGAAAACGCTTGAGAGGATCCTCCCCGTATTTTTCGATGAAATATCCGGGGCGGGTATGCCCGAGCTTCAGTTGAAGGACAAACTCCCGGATGAACCGCTCATCGTGAGAGGTGGGATAGGCCCGGAAAATGGGGAGATCACCAGAGTCGACTGCGGTCATGTAGGGGCCCACATCGGCCTGGTTCTGGTAGTGGACCCCACCGAAATGTCCGAAGCTCGCGACTCCGGCGGAAAGAAGGTCCGCTCCTTCCCAGAGGCTGTCACGATAAACAAATTTGGTTTGTTCCGGATTTTTCACAACAGTGTAGGCACTGCTCACGGTGTAGCCGTTGTTTTCAAACTGATCGAAGGCCCAGTCCACCCAGGCCCGCTTCGTCGGCCAGTCCGCAACCGGTGCGGTAACGCGGCCTGATTCCTGCATCTCCTTGTAGATCGTTGTGTTGTAGGGAATCTCCATCTGGTAGATGGTGACGCAGTCCGGATCCTGTTCGATCGCCGTTTCAACGCACTTTTGCCAGTTCTCCGGAGTCTCGTCCATCATTCCGGCAATCAGGTCGATGTTGACCTGATCAAATCCGAGCGACTTGGCAAAACCGAGCGCGCGAAAGGCTTCTTTCGAGCGGTGTGCCCGGCCATTCACCTCCAAAATGTGGTCATCAAAGTTTTCGATCCCGAGGCTAAGACGAGTCACTCCGATTTCGCGGAGGGCTTCCAGCTTTTTCTCGGTCAAGGTTCCCGGTTCGCATTCGAAAGCGACCTCTTCCGTTTCATCCCACGGAAAAAGATCTTTCATCCGGTCGGTCAAATCCTTCAACTGATTGACCGAAAGATAACTCGGGGTTCCCCCTCCGAAATAAACGAACTGCGGCTTTCTACCAGCCAGATAGGAGGTGCGCGAATAGCGCTCAAACTCTTTGATTCCGGCATCGAGATAGGCATTGATCTCGTTGGCATTTTTGTCCGTGTAGACGCGGAAGTAACAGAAATGACAGCGCTTGCGGCAGAACGGAATATGGAAATACACGCCGAGATTGGTGTCATCCGGACGCGGTGAATTGAGGACATCGTGAACGGCGTCCTTATTGTCCGGACTCCAGAAGGAAAACGGCGGATAGTTCGCTACGAAATAGTTTCCGGCTTCGGTATCGTCACCTGTCGAGGTATTGAGAGGGACTTTGAGTTTCTCGATGAGGCCGGTCGGTTCGTTGGAAGATGAAGACATAACGGGAGGCTGTAGCTGCGTGATTTGCGGTCTACCGGAAAGCATACACCACCCCGTCACTCCCGCAAACCACGAGCGTCCCACGTGAAACCGCCGGTGACGCCTTGATTTGCGCTCCGAGGTCGAACTGCCACAACTCGGAACCGTCCTCTTTGTTCACGGCATAGAGCCTGCCATCCATCCCTCCCTGCCAGACCACATTTCCACTCACCACCGGCGAGCTGTCGAGTCCGCGCGTTGCGAGAAAGGCCCACTTTTCCTCTCCCGTAACCCGGTCCAGAGCAACCAGTCGCTTATCGGGACCCGCCACATAGAGAGTCTTCGCATCCACTGCCGGCGAAGCCGTATACTCAACATTGGTGGGAACCCGCCACACCTCTTCTCCCGAAGCGATATCGATCGCAATAACTTCACCTCCATTGTGCGCCACATAGACGATCCCGTCCCGTGCCGCAGAGGTGTTTGCAATGTAGGATCCGATTTCAAATTCCTGCTTTTTGCTCTCATCCCCGCTGGCAGGCAACACATGGAGCAACCCGTCGCAGCCGCCGAAACTCAACGATTTGGTATCCTTCGACGAAATGAGAGACGGGGTTGCGACGATGTAGTTGTCCGTCTCGTATTTCCAGACCACCTCCCCGGTTTCCGCATCCAGCGAGTAGAAAAAGTAGTCGTGACTACCGATATAGACGAAAGTCTTTCCCTCCGGTGTCGTCGCGAGATTAACTCCACCTTCGATTTTCCCGTCCGTCTCAACCCTCCACAACTCCTCACCCGATTCCGTGGACAGCGCGTAGACAAATCCATACTGGTCGCCAAAAAACACCCGACCCTCCATCACCCCGGCCGGGGCGGTTACCGGCCCGTCTGATTTGAATTTCCATTTCAACGTACCATCCGCCAAATTGATCGCGAGAAACTCGCCCCCCTGCGTCCCCACAAAAACAACTCCGTCTGCAATGACCGGCGACGCTTCGATCGGAGGCCTGCGTTTCCCCTCCTCCACCGCCGGTTCGAAGGACCAGGCTATTTCCAGCGGAGTATCAAGGCTCTCCACGGATACCCCCTGCATTTCCGGATCTCCCCGGAAAAGCGGCCAGTCGGCGACGACGGCATTTTCCCCTCCTTCCTTGGAAGAGGCAACGGACTCCTCAGTTTTCTCGCCGCAGGATGTCACAAAGCTGGAAATTACGAAAATCAGTAATACCACGGCTGCTTTCCAAAAAGTTTGCCTCTTCAAACAATCTAAAAACTTTGATTGGTTTACCTGCCTCATTCGACTATGATTGTCTCGTATTGCCGGATTATCAACGCCTCCATCGCGTAAAACCGGTCTCATGATCAACACGTTTGATTCGTCTTACCCCTCAGATGAAGCCTTCGTTTCTCTTCCCCCTACTGCTCGCCGGCCTCCTGCATTTTCCTCCGACTGCGAAATCTGAGGAAGGTCCGCCTTCCTGGATGAAAAATGTCACCAGGCTGCCTCCGGGCGACCACGCAATACTGCGTCCGGTGAAACTTGAGTACACACTCTCCTGGAACAACAAAGTCAATGCGGGTGAATTTGAGATCGCGGTAACGAAGCGCGGTTCCAAAAACACGAAGTTTATCGGCGATGCACAGGGCCGGAGTACCGGTTTTGCCAGGGTTTTGTGGCCCTACGATTTTCGGGCACGATCAATCATCGACGAAGCTTCCCTTCGCCCGATTACTTTTCAGCTAACGGAACAAGAGAGAAACGAGCAAAGCAGCTACGACATCATTTTTGACAACCGGAAACAACTCTACACCACCACCTCAAAGAAAAAAAATGAGGCCGAGCGAACGGCAACTTCGCGGTTCAAGTTCGATTTTGGCCAGGACGCACTCTCATCTGCCTTCTACCTGAGGACACAGCCGCTGGAGGACGGCGACGAACTGAACATGGTGGTAACCCCTTTCAATAAACCCTACCTCGCCCAGTTCCGCGTTATGGGGCGGGAAAAAAGAAAAATCAAAGGCAAGAGCTATCAAACGATCAAACTCGCAGCCCGTGTCGCAAAGATCAATACCGACCTGTCTCTCAAACACTACGATAAAATCAAGACTACCACGTTGTGGATCATTGATGACAAATACCGCCTACCGGTAGAACTTCAATCCGATATATCACTCGGTTTTGTTTCTGCCAGACTCAGGGACACAGAGTGGCTTGATTGATAACGAAATCCGTACTCCCGTTCCCCCCGGTCAAAAACAGGTATACGAAGCTTTAGTAGAGAAGTAGGCGGGTTGGGGCAAACATTGATTGCTCCCCCGTTTTCAAAAAGAGCGCCCTCTCTATTATCTACGGAATATCTTCACTCGACCTCTCTACGAAGACGCGCAATTTCGTCGAGAATATCGTTCTCCCTATCGTCAAGCTTCTCGATCTCTTTATCGAAAACAGCCAGCTCCCTCGCAACCACATTGGGGTCCGGCTTGATTCGTTTCTTACTAAATTCCCGCTCGACCGCTTTCTTTTTCGAGCGGAGTTTCTTTTGCTCTTCCAAAATGCGGCGGGTTTCGGTTTTCAGTTCGTTGATCCGGTTCCAGCGAACCGTATTGCGGGCAACCTTTGCCTGATACTCTGATTTGATCTCTTCCTCAGCCGCCGCCACCTTGTTTCCTGCGTCTGCGGGAGCAGGGGCTGAATTCTCTGCCATTTTCGCGGCGTTGCTCACTTCATTTTCCCCGCTTCCGGGAATGGGGCCGAGCAGATCGTTTGGCCGGGTCGCGGCCAGATCCTGCAAAGTAGATTGAGGAGTAGCCGGAATTGCTGAGGGAAGGTTGAACTTATCTGAATGCTCAGCAGGAATCTGCTCAAGTGGAATCGTTGCTGAACCGGATGCCGTTGTTACGGCAATCCCCCCCTGGGTCGGCCCTGAAAAAAGAGCATTCGAAACTACAATACCATTTGGCAACCGGATACTCCCCAAAGGAGTTCCTTTACTGATTGTCGGAACGACGCGATACGCCGATTTGTAGACATTATAGAGAAAACTCAGCTCTGAAAGTTGGCTCTCTATTTCAAGAATTTCGCGTTTCTTGTCTATCTCCTCCTGCTTCAAGAGCTCTACATTCTTTTTCACCTGGACAACCGCAGAATTCCCCCCTTCCAGATCTGCAATCCTCGCTTTCAGCTCTTCGATTTCCGCGAGAGTTTCGGACTTGCTGTCTGCAAGCAAAGTGTGAGCCGTCAGCAAAGTCGCGAGTACGCCAAACAAGATTTTTGTTTTCATAATCTCCTGAAAAATTTATCAGTTTCCTTCTCTCGTCGCAAGAACAGTAGCTTCATCCAGCACATTCTTCCGGAGGGAGACAGGTAGTTGTAAAATGGGAATTTCGGCACTGCCCTCTGTATGTTTGATGTGAAGCGACTCACCGTCCACTTTGGAAATGACAACATTCGAATAGGTAGTGCCATTGGTTAGTGCCACCTCTGGAAGCTGAACCCCGATAAACGAGTCACGGGATGCCTGCTGCCAACCGGCCTTCGCAGCGGTCAGTTCATCTTTTAGTTGAGTCACTGCTGAATGATATTCGCGAATTTTTTCGACACGTGCGGAAACAGCGACCTCCTCGGCGATCAACTCGTTTTGGCTGGCAGCCAGAGATTCAAGTTCCTCGACTCGCTTTTCGAGAGCCTTCCGCTCTTCCCTGATTTCAGTGAAGGTGCGATCGTCTTTCTCTTCCTTCTTCTTGTCGACGCCGGAATCCGAATCGCGACTCCCGCTGTCCGACGAAGCGGTTTCACTCACTTCATCCTTTTCTTCGGTATCCGGACTCTCCGCCAGTTTATCGAGACAGGAACTCACTCCTACGGATGTGCAAATCAACAACAACCAGAATTTCTTCATCTTGATCAAAAGTAAAGATACAGTCCTCCCACCCGCAAGAACGAACATGTAAAAACTTGCGCTACTTCTTCAGTGAAATTTTCCATACGAACGGCTCTTGATTTTGGCGCAGTCTCCACTACGATTGCGATCCCATTTCTACCCGGGAGAATTCATCTCCACCTGTAATGCCGGTGTGGCGGAATTGGTAGACGCGCGCGATTCAAAATCGCGTTCCTTCGGGAGTGCGGGTTCGATTCCCGCCGCCGGTATTTTCCCCTCGCGGGTTTACTGCAGAGGAGGCGCTAGGCCCTCGCCCGCTGCCGAATCGAGATCAGTTCTTTCATCACCTGATCCAGTTGTCCCTCGAAGCCCGCGGTCCCGAACGCATCATGCATCGTCTTGTAGAGAGAATAAATCTCCGCATAGACAGCCTGGTTCGAGGGAATCGGAGTATAGGTAACGTCGCGCATCCGGCAGACGTTTGCCTGGATCTCTTCCAGCTTTACTTCGCCGCTGCTCACCGCACCGAATATCGCTGCTCCCATCGCACAAGTCTGGTCACTCGCCGCCACTTTTAGCGGGCGCCCGAGAATATCCGCATAAATCTGCATCAAGGTGCTGTTTTTCACGGCCAGACCACCGGTGTTGACCACCTCATTGATCTTTACTCCATGCTCCTCCATTCGATTGATGATCGTCAGCGCGCCAAATGCGGTCGCTTCGATCAGCGCTCTGTAGATTTCATGAGCCTCTGTGTGCAGCGTCTGGCCGAGAAGCAACCCGGTGAGTCGGACGTCTACAAGTACGGTGCGGTTCCCGTTGTTCCAGTCGAGGGAAAGTAGCCCGGTCTCACCCGGCTTGAGCGGCGCCAGTCGCTTCTCCATCTCGACAAATTTTTCATCCTGCGTTGCTCCGTAGGAATCGGGAACGAGGTTGTTGACAAACCAGAGAAAAATATCACCGACGGCTGACTGACCGGCCTCGATCCCGTAGTGGCCCGGCAGAACGGAACCGTCCACCACACCACATACCCCCGGAACGTCTTCCAGATCCGCGTCATTCGGCAGCACAGTGATATCGCAGGTGCTCGTTCCGAGAATTTTGACGAGCGTGCCGGCTTTTACCCCCGCTCCCACGGCTCCCATGTGGGCGTCGAATGCACCGATCGCTACGGCCGTTCCCTCCTTCAGCCCGAGCCTCTCCGCCCATTCCGCCGTGAGACCGCCGGCCTTCTGATCGGAAGGCACTGCTTTTTCGTAGAGTCGATCGCGCAGATCGGCCAACTCAGGAGCAAGCAGAGAAAGAAATTCGCGGTCCGGTAAACCGCCCCACTCCTCACAGTACATTGCTTTGTGCCCTGCCGCACAAATGCTGCGGCCAGTTGCTTCCGGCTTATCGGTCCCGGTAATCAATGCAGGCAACCAATCGCAATGCTCGACCCAGGAATGGGCCGCAGCGAACACTTCCGGATCGGTATTTTTGCATCGCCAGATCTTGCTCCACCACCACTCGCTGGAGTAGATGCCACCGCACTTGGCGAGATACTGTGGTCTTTCCCGGGATGCTGTTTCTGTAATTTTTGCCGCCTCATCGTGAGCGGTGTGATCCTTCCACAACCAGACATGAGCGTTCAAATTGTCCGAAAACTCCGGCTTCATAGCGAGGGGAGTTCCGTCCTCGTCTACCGGGATAATCGTGCTCCCCGTCGTATCGATTCCGATGCCGATCACCTCAGCCGGATCAAACCCTTCTCTCTTCCCGGATGCTTCATCCAACGCTCCCCGGATAATCGTTTCCAACCCTTCGACGTAATCCTGTGGATTTTGACGTGCCACATTCGGGTCGGAAGGGTCCGTGAGAATACCAAGTTCACCGGAAGGATACGGAAAAACGACTGAACCGAGTTCCTCTCCGGTATCCAGGTCAACAAGAAGGGATCGACAGGAGTTGGTTCCGTAATCAAGACCAATGGCGTAGCGACTCATAGACCGAGCCTATAGGCTAAATCGCGGGATTCCGCAATGCTTCATTGATTCTCGATCATTCAAAACGTAACCTCAAAAAATGGAAATCTTCCTCAATGAAATCCCGGAAGAGGGACTTCTCAGAGCCGGCACCTTTCCGGTTTCTCTTTTCGATCTCGAGAAAAACGACCCGATCCGCCCGACCGGGCCGGTAGAGTATGACATCAGGATTGACCGCTTCGATGACCTGCTTGTTTTCTCCGGGGCTTTGAAGGCCCCCTTTCAGCTGCAATGCTCCAACTGCCTCGAATACGTTGAATACCACGCAGATTTTCCGAACTGGTCTTCCGACCTCGATGTGGAGGAAAAACAGCGCAGCTTTGATCTCGCT
>JAKSBG010000383.1 GCA_022361255.1 Verrucomicrobiales bacterium | reverse complement strand
GGTCTCGCTTGAAAAGATATCGGAGCGGGACAAAAGGAACATCTACCAACTGCAGCTTGGCGTCGGCGCTATCGATCTTCTCTCCAGTCGCTTGATCTACAAATTCGCCAACGCAACCCGGGTAAAGGAACTCCTCTTGTGCGATCCATTTATCATCAATGAGGATATGATTGATCCTATCGTCGGACCTGCCCAAAAGCGTTATGACTGAGTGTAGCAATGCACTGGTAGTCTTGCGCCCTCCGGCGATAGAGGTGATAAGACGGAGCGAGTCATTTTCGGTAAAACTGCGAACCGTCTCCATGAGAAATTCGGCCACCGCTTCGCTGTCCTCTGCGGAACGAATATCATCCAATTCTCTTGTTCGGCCCATATCGGGGAAAACTCGAATCGAGTCCGCAATCGGACCAAACCGAAGTTTTCCCTCAAGATCGAGCCCCCTGGCTTTGAGCTCAGAAATCATTTGTTCCCAGTGTCCATCATCGAACAGTTTCTCCCGCAACCGTTC
Source organism: Verrucomicrobiales bacterium (assembly GCA_022361255.1). GTDB lineage: Bacteria > Verrucomicrobiota > Verrucomicrobiia > Verrucomicrobiales > DEV007 > Arctic95D-9. The sequence continues at coordinate 12,686 of JAKSBG010000383.1, read as the reverse complement.
TGCTCCCGCAGAGGTAGAAACCGCAACGATTCGGTCCGGGATGACAGGTTCAGGCTGGGTAGCCATTGCCCAGACTGTTTCGGTCAGGACGGCCGGCGCCGTTCCCACCAGGCTCAAAAGAAGGGTTTGAGAAGGTTCTGTTTCCATCTCCCTCATTCAAGCGCAAGAAGAGGAACAATGAAAGTCAGCTGACGTCCGCGGACATCGAGAATCAGGGGCCTCTATTTTCTCGACGTAGCTAGTCCGAAGAGGCGTTTCATCCTTGGATTCCCCATCAACCGCTTCTCATCCTTTGTGCTCAATGCTCCGTAAGACCGAAGAACCTTCAGCAAATTTTTGCCTTCTTCTCTGCCCAAGAGAATGAGATTGTCACGAAAGCAGCGAAGGTCGTAGGAGTCCTGAGAAATCCACTTCGCCCCGCGTTCCGCCAACCACGTGGCATTCGGAACGATGGTTCTCATTGACCATTGATTTTGGTGTCCGTGGATCTCAGAGAGCACTTTGTAGGTTGCGGAGCACAGAACATCCCTTAGCACTGGGCAACCTCTGTGAGCATCGCAGTTGATATCGAATCCACTTTCAATGAGAAACTCGATCAGTTCGCGATCGAGCGATGTGACAAAACCATGCGCAAAAAGCCTCCCAGAGTTGTCGCGTTCCGGGGAGGGCTTTAGCATGCGAATCAGGCGCATATCTCCTGAACCGCACGCGGCTTCCACTGTCGTCATCTCGCAGATGGGCTTTTCTCGGTCATCGAGAATCGCCCCCTCACGTCGAGCGTCCAATCCGAGCCTCAAGTATCGGAGGACCGGGCGCAACCGCCCTCTATCAGCAAGACTCACCATACCTGCGTAAACCTGCTCTTCCCAATTCGGAATCGATTCGGAAAGCATGGGAACCAGATTGGCGACTGAATATGGCGCACGAAGAATCGCTTTCGTAATTGCGAAGTCCGATCCAGCGTCAGGATATCGCTCCAGTAACAACTGAACGACATCCTGATCGCCACTCTCCAATGCAGAGGCAAAACAAATGTCACCAGGATCATAGCCAGCCTTCAGAATCAGGGCAGCCAGATCCCCACGGCGACGTCTAAGCGCTGCCCAGTATCCTTTCTTGAGGTCCCATTCAGCGTGGGGGTATCGAAGAAGGACTTCAACAAGGCTGTGAAATCCTCGGTCAACAGCGTAGAAGAGAGGAGTCCACTTCCGTGTCTGTCTGAGGCGGCAGGTTTGCCTATCTTCAAGGAGGGCCTGCGCTTCAAATAGTCGACCTGCCCGGCAGAGTTCACTGAGTCGGTTCCGCTCACGAAAAGGAAGGAAGTCCTCGGTCATCCCTCCATACTTTCGGTGCAAATGCTCAAGGTTCATGCAAAATGAGTCCTACAACTATTCATACACAGAGAGGGCAGTCGCTTGAATGGAGGGGAAACATGGACTTCAAAAGTGAGTCCAAAACGAGTCCAACGGGAATTTCGGGCACAAAAAAAGAGTCACGACACATGTCATAACTCTTTGATTGAAAGGGAAGTGGGCAGGGAAGGATTCGAACCTTCGAAGGCATAGCCAGCAGATTTACAGTCTGCCCCGTTTGACCGCTTCGGTACCTACCCGAAATGCTTGGGGAATTTTCCCGTTTGCAAGGCGGGTAAAATGGCGGGATTGCCGCTTTTTGCAAGAGATTTCTTCCCAATGAGGACAGGGATTGCGAACCCTGCCGGATTTGTTCCCGCTTTCGGGGACCAAATCACATGAGATCCTCGGCGACCACGGAATTCTGTTCGCGCGTCGAGAGTGCTTTGGCCTGAGCCACGACCTGATCCGCCTCGATCTCGAAACGGTAGGCATGACAGTTGGGACAGATATTGACCTTGCTGGCCACGATAGAATCGCAACCCAAACACACTTTATAAAGTGCCGGGTTGCGGACGATACGACGGGCCCTCTTGGCGCGGTCAGCTAAAGCGGTGTTTTCCTTTGCCATGCAGGAGAAATTTATTCTCATTGCGGTTTTTTTGCAAGAATGAAATCAAAAAAATACATTTTTCTCATAATTTTTAGAAAATAACTTTGATAGTTCATAAAACTTAGGGACTTATTCTCAGGTATGAGTCGAAATGCCCTGCAATCGGGCCATCGGGAATGAACGAATTTCCGCCTTCAAAAAGGCGGCACCGGGGATGGATTTCCACGGATACTCCAATCAGCCGTGAAAATTCTGGCCCGGTTGGCAGCTGACTGACACAATCGGCCTATGGCTTCGTCGATTGATCCGGTAGACAATATGTTTGGAACCGGCACTTCTCTGCTTCAAAGAATCCTGATCGGTTTCGGTGCGGGCTGGTTCGGGAATCTGCTCAGTCGAATCTGCGCTTCCATCACGAGCTGGGATGACGTGATCAACCCGATGGAAATTGTGCGGGGTATCTTCGAAGATTTTGATACCTCAGAGGTTCTCGGTTTCGTCTTCTGGCCACTGATCCTGATCTACTACCTCGCGAAAATTCCCCTCTACGCTCTGATTGTCGCGCCGATGCTGGCTCTGTTTCTCGTTCGCATTGTCCTGACGGATGATCCGGTCCTGTTCTGGTCTCTCGCGATCATTGCCACGCTGACGCCGGGGCTGGTCATCAGTGACGGGTCGCTGTGGTCTCTGGTGCCACTCGTTTTTATGTATATCGGACTCGGTGCCGGACTGTGGTGGGCAGTGAACTATGAGCACGGCGAATGGATTGACGGGATAAAAGACTTCTTCGAGCGCGACAAAACCTGACAAGGCCACAAACCAACAGAGTCAAGTCGGCGACCTGACCCTGTTTGCTCCTCAATCCAACCCTGTTGAATCGTTACTCCTCTCCGGACCCGGCATCGGGTCGTGAACGATAGCCGATGCAAAGGATCGCTGCGATCGGCAGCAGGATGCAGCACCACATGACGGGCTGGGCGAGCGGGTTTTGCAGCAGCCTGAGCCAGGCATCCCCCCATTCGAAAACCGGATGCCCGGCGAGAAAGGTTTCGGCGATTTCGTTGTTCGCTTCTTTCGCTCTCGCTTCTCCACCCACCGCATAGTGATTGGCAAGGGCGAAGCCTCCTTTGGATGCGATCCAGGAAATGGCGGCTCCCCCATAGGCCCAGACACCGATCCCGATTCCGCCGATGGCGGCGAGTCCGAGGGCGAGTCCCCCAAGAGAAACACCTGCGACCGTCAGCCCTCCAAAAGCCACTCCCCCGAGAGCGAGCCCGCCGAAGGACAGGAGGCCGCAGGAAAGACCACCGATGGCGACTCCTCCAAAAGCGATATTTCCGACGGCGAACAGTCCCACGGCTTTATCTCCGAGAGCAATCCATCCCTTAGCGAGACGCAGTTTCTCCTTCCGGTTGAAACCGGAGCCGCTGAAATCGCGATCCGGGTCACTGAACTGGATCGACACGAGGGGGAGCCCGAAAAGAGTCGCCCGACTGTTCCAACGCCGTCCCTCCCGGCGTTGCAGAAACTTCCGGGTGGAAGTCGGGGGGATTTCGGGTGCGCTCCTGTTTTCGTTTTCCCTGCAGATCCGGCGATTCGCTACTCCGATACGCCAGCTCATCCATCCAACGAAGAGGAAAAAGAGCAGCATCCAGGTGAGCTGCAGAGCGAGATACGTTCCCGCCCCCAGTTGTTGCGGACTCCACCACCCCAACCCGAGCGCGATCCAGGGAAGCTGGAAAATGGCGACGCCGAGAAAAATACGGATCATTCCACGCTTGTTCGCGGCTCTCTGCTCCGGATAGCGGGCGGTCTGATCTCCGATCCACCATCCGATAAGTCCCCCGAGCATTCCGCCCGCCGTTCCGGCGAGGGCTCCTCCCGCGAGGCTTCCTCCCACTCCCGCAGCTTTCCCCGCAGTTCCGACTCCGGCAGCGGCGGCGCCCGTGGCGAGAAACCCCGGAAGGGCTCCGATCACGGCGAGAGTGAAGGCGGGTCCCGGTTTTGTATTTGTCAGGGTCCCTTCGATAAGGCCGGTCACTTTTTCGCGAAGCAGTTTTCTTCCGCGGGACAGGCGTTGCTTTACGGCATCCTCGTTCAGCTCAAGCTTATCGGCGACGCGGGAGATCGACTGGTCCTCGCGATAGAAGAGAATGAGCGGTTCACGGTAGGTTTCCGGGAGGGTTTCCAAAGTTTCCCAGACGAGAGATTCCTCCTCCTGCTTCACTGTTTCCGAGTCGGGATTCCCACTGGAGTCCGCCGCAAACTGTTCGCTCGCATCGGACAGCTCAGGTTTTCGTTTGCGCACGAAGGCACGCGCTTTGTTCCGGGCGATTCCGCAGAGCCAGGATTTGAAGCGTGAGCGATCTCGCAGGGAAGCCAAATCCTTCCACGCAATCAGAAATGTATCCTGTGCAATGTCTTCGCTCTGACTGATGTCACCCACGATGTTGTAGGCGACAGAGCAAAGCAGGTTTTTGTATCGATCTACAATGACGGCAAAAGCATCGCGATCCGCATTCTGTAGACAACTTTGAAGCAGGCTCTCATCGGTAGCCCGGGATAGATCCGTGGTAACACTCATAGTGCTATTGAGTGCCGTTCGGTTCGAAAAGGTGACAAAGGAGTTTCGTTTATTCTACCCGTCGTCATTCTCCGTGACGTGGCTTTTCAGGAAAAGAGTATGCGAGAAGGGGTCGAAGGCGATCAGATTTCCCAACACGGCATCGGGTTCGCCCTCTTTCGAACGAATGTCCGCGAGCGTTCGCTCCTCTCCCGTATCGGCGACAAGTGCGAGTTTTTCTCCGGAAGGGAGTTTTCCGACCGTGAAGGTCCGGAGAATTCCCGGGCCGCGCCCGAAGTGTTTGTCCATCGAATAGGATTGAGCTCCGACCAGGGTGAGCGAGGCGAGGATTTCTTCGCCCTTCAGCTTTTCATCAAAAGCCCGTGTCATCGCGTAGCGACCCTGACATTCAGCAAAAACATCGATGCAGCGCTGCGCGAATTCCGAACCGGGCGCTTCATTCGAGATCTCGAAAGGGGGTTCCGGTTCCGCATCTTCCGGCTGCGTTTCGGGAGAAATCGCCGCGTCATCCCTCCCGGCCCGCTCGTTGTGGGCTTCTTCAATCACACCGGTATCGGGAAGCGGAACCACGGAACGCTCCGGTTCCTCCGCCGGGGTGGGCTCTTCGACATTCTCTGCTGTTTCCGGGACCTCAGCTTCCTCTTCCGTTTTCCGCTGCGAGGGCAGAGGCGGAGGAACCCGGACAGGCTCCTGATTTTCCGGCATGGCCGATTCCCAGATTTGGCGGGTCGCGTTTTCAATCGTCTGGATGTCTTCGACGAGTTCCCCCTCCGTGGAAACCAACTTACGTCTTTTCACTGAAATCCCGTAGTCTTTGAGTTCAAACAAATCGAATCGCGCCAGCAGTTTCATGATCGCAACCCGGGCGCGCTCATCGAGAAAATCCCGAACCTGCTCCGGGTCTTTCGACTCGACAATAATCTTCGTATCGAATCCGGGGTCGCCCGTCTCGATATCGATCCGGTTCAAAAAGGCATTTCCCAAATCGGAGAGAAAGGTCTGCGGCTGCAGATGGATCGTAAACGGAAGCGGCTCGGCGAATTCGCTGACGTAGACCGTCCAGGTCGATTTCCCCGATTTTTCCGTTTTGATCTGGAGCGCCATGTCGGTCCGGCTTCCGTAGATTTCCCGTCCGGACGCGTATCCCCCTTTGAAATTGAGCCGTAATTTGGACGCAGCATTGGACCATGTCTCAGTAACGCTCTTCTGAAAGGCTGTGACACCGACGAGAACAATCACAATCGCAATGAAGAAGAAAACAAACGTGCCCATGAAGTAAAAAGCGTGAATCAAGGTTCCAAAGATTGCGATGGAAAAAACGACGCGATTTTGGAACGCAGAACGGGTTTTCTCTTTTTTCTGGCGCTCATCGGCGGGAGCGGTTACGAAGTTGATCGATGAAAAGCCTTTTCCTTTCCTGCCTCATTCTCGCGCTGGCTGCCCCGGCTTATTCGGATTCCGGGAAACCGAATATCATCTACATCATGGCCGACGATCTTGGCTGGGCGGAGCTGGGAAGTTACGGGCAGAAGAAAATCAAGACCCCGAATCTCGACAAGCTCGCTGCGGAAGGGATGCGGTTTACGCAGCACTACACCTCGGCCCCGGTCTGTGCTCCGGCCCGGTTCTCGCTCATGACCGGCAAACATGGCGGCCACTCCTATGTGCGAAACAACTACGAAATCGGTGAGTGGGACACGCACCAGGGCCAGCTTCCCATGCCGGAAAAGGAAATCACGATCGCCGAAATGCTGAAGGAGAAAGGCTACGCGACCGGCGCCTTCGGCAAATGGGGCATCGGTCGCCCGGGATCAGAGGGGGATCCGCTCAATCAGGGCTTCGACCGCTTTTACGGCTACAACTGCCAACGTCACGCGCATAAGCTTTTCCCCGAATACATCATCGATCAGGACGAGCGGGTTCCGCTCGAGGGAAACACAGCCACGGTCTACGGGAAAACCTACGGGCCGCAGAAAATCGCAGATGCGGCGATTCAGTTTGTCGAAGACAATCACGACAAGCCGTTCTTCGTCTACTACCCAACGATTATTCCCCATCTCGCTCTGCAAGTGCCCTACGACGAGCTTGCTCCCTACATCAACGAATGGGACGAAACTCCCTACACCGGAAAAAGCTATCAGCCCCACCCCACTCCGAAAGCTGCCTACGCGGCGATGATTTCCCACATGGACAGGCAGATCGGGCGTCTGATGGATAAGCTGGAGGAACTCGGCATTGCCGACAATACCGTGGTCTTTTTCACCTCCGACAACGGAACGACCATGTTAAAAGATCAGGTCGACTACGAGTTCTTTGAAAGCGTAGCCAACCTCCGGGGACTGAAAGGCGAAGTGTACGAAGGCGGCATACGGGTGCCATTGTTAGTGCGATGGCCCGGAAAGATCAAGGCGGGGACAGTTACCGATCATATCAGCGCCCACTACGACGCGCTCGCTACCGTTGCGGATATCGTCGGGATCGAGCCACAGCAGAAACATGACGGGATCAGCTACCTGCCCACGCTGCTCGGGAAAGAGCAACCGCAACACGACTACCTGTTCTGGGACTTCGGCGGATATGGCGGACAGGTCGCGATGCGGCAGGGCGAGTGGAAAGCGGTGTTGCGAAATCTCCACAAAGATCCCGATGCGAAGCTGGAGCTGTATCATCTCGGGAACGACCCGTCTGAGGAGAAGAACGTTGCGGACGAGAATCCTGACAAAGTCACCGCATTTCTCAAAGCGATGATCGAAGCCCGTGATGAACCGGAAGTGGAGAGATTCCGTTTCTGGAAATACGAGTGACCGTCCCACGCCATGCCCGAGCTTGCCGAGGTCGAATACTTTCGAAAACGCTGGAATCCCGGAATCGGGAGTACCGTTACCCGCGTCCTGACACATCCCGCAGCGCGCATCTATCGCGACATTCCGGCACCCGCCGTCCGCAAAGGCCTGTCGGGCCGAATCTTTCTCGGCAGTTCGACCCACGGAAAGCAGATGCTCTTTGAATTTTCCGACGGGGCGTGGCTCGGGCTGCACCTCGGAATGACCGGCAAACTCATCTTTGAATCCGGGAATTATGAACCGGTAAAGAGTGACCATCTCGTTTTGGAAACCACGACGGGCAAACTCGTTTTCAGCGACTACCGCATGTTCGGCAAACTCACTCTCGACGTCACTGACGACGGGGAAGCCCCTGATTGGTGGCAGCAACTTCCGCCCCGCACCCTCGACCGGGGTTTCACAAAAAAAGCACACCGGACCTTCGTCCGCCGCTTTCCCAAAACGCCACTGAAAACGCTGCTGCTGGATCAGCGCGGCTATCCCGGAATCGGAAACTGGATGGCTGACGAGATCTGCTGGCGCCTCCAAATTCCCCCCTCAATCAGAAGCGGGGAACTGAGCGGGGAACAAATCGATGCGGTCTGGAAAATGACGAGGCAGGTCTCGCGAGACGCTCTCCGCGTCATCGGTGACGACTGGAACACGCCCCCGCATTCCTGGCTTTTCAATCACCGCTGGAAGGATGGCGGATTCTGCCCGCGACGCGGCTGCGGGGAAGAACTGGTGCGTGCCGACTTGCGCGGAAGGACGACATGCTGGTGCCCCCGTTGCCAGATCTCGCCCGCGAATTGACCTTTCACTTTTTCAATTCCCCGAGCAGCTCAATCGCCGCCGCGCGGATTTTTGTCTCGGCTTCCACCTCCAGATTCGAGGAACGCGCCGGCCAGGTTTCGTATCCGCCCCAGGTATGCTGTTCCGCTGTCGGGAGATAGCCGTGATAACCATTCGCCAGTTCCATGACAATGGTGGAGGGAAATACCTTTGCCGCCTTGATCGCGAGACCCGTTTCGGCAAACACCTCGCAGGGAATGCCGACAACGGCGAGCTCCCCGATCCGGACCGCCTGGATTCTTACCTTCGCGGTATCCGGATATTCCGCCAGCTTGAGGTTTTCCCGGGCATAGACCTGAGGCCGCGTCAGTCGCAGCTTGTAGTTCGGCGGCGCAGCATTTTCCTTTGCCCACTGCAGCAGATCCGCATCGGGTTTGCGGACGCGAAGATCCAACACCGTTTCCGCAGCGGCGATCGTTTCGCGGGGCTGGTGATCGATCCTTTTCACAACCGGCACAGCCCGTTTGGCGAGGTCCTCACCGATCCGGCGCATATTCTCGAACGGCTCATACTTCTGCCGGGGAGCCGTATAATCAACCGCGTTTACATCACCACTCGTTCCATTGCTCATGAGCCCGAGAAACTCCGGACCCGCTCCGATCTCCTTCGCGATCGCCCGGGAGAAAACACCAAAGTAGTCCGCACTGACATTCCCGCGACTGATCCCTCCCACGTAGTGCAGCCCGTAGTTCCCCATCACTGCGAGTGGCTTTCCCTCCCGGGATTGGACGGAAAGGAGAAACAATTCCGGATCGACCGGACCGGCCGGTTTAATCAGTCCCGCCCGCCCCGGATTCATTCCAACCACTTCTCCGGTTTTGCCGAACGGGTTGGGCTTTTCCTCAATCCCCTCGACAAACCAGCGACGATTGTGGACATGCTCCGGAGCGGAAAAGCTGGACCACCCCGCGAGGGCCGGCTGCAGGTTTTGATTCGCTGAAACCACCGCATCGGCGATTCCCCGTGGCAGCGAATCGAGGTAGGCATCAAAGGCCTCATTCTCGATCAACCCGACCGCAGCCCGCGGTGTGCTGTGGGTGTGCGTCGCTGCGAGAATGCAGTGACTTCCCGGTATTCCGGTTTCCGCTTCGATGAGCTTTTTCGCTCCGTCGAAAATCGAATCGGACACCATCGTATTGTCGACCGTGGCGAGAACCACTTTCGTTTTTCCGTTGGAGAAAACGAGTGCCCGGACGTGGATCCTGTCGTGAATCGCGGAGACCTCACCGTTCTGACTGATCGCTCCATCCAATGGAACGCCCATGGGAGGAGTGATGTCACTTTTTGCGGCGCCGACAGAGAACTCTCCGGCAGAAATGATTCCGGAGATCAGGAGAATCAATGTGGAGAGGCCCAAAAAAAACGGTTTCATCTCACCGATGAAACCGCTTTTCGCAAAACGCTGCAACCTTTGACGCAGCGCATTCGGGTATCGGCTCATCCGCGCACGACTGCACGGACGACACCATTGTTCACTTTGAAGTTCACGCGCCCCGGATTGACATCGGTCGTTCCCGGCTGAGCGACACCGTCACGCATGATGACCCGGGTCTGCAACCCGCGGGACTGAGCCAGGCTCTGCGCCTCCGGCAGAGGTAAACCAATGTAGGCGCCGTCTCTATGAGGGAGGCGGGAAAAGAGACCTCCCCGCTGTTGCGGTGCCGGAGCCGGCGCGGGCGCAGGAGCTGCCGATTCACCGGCGTAATTGGTATCGGGAGTGTATCCGTAACTGTTTTCCCCGCTGGAGTAGTCAGCAGGAGGAACGGCGGCTTCGTAACCGGTATCATTGGATTGACAGCCAACGAAAGCGGCAGCGACGAGAGCAAGGGGAAGTGCACGAATCATGTGTTTAAGATAACTTAATAAAACAGGGTCCGTCAATGGCACGAAAAACGCCCGGGTAACCCTGTTGGGTTGACGACTCTACCCTGTTGGGTATGCGAACCAACCCTGTTTCATTTTCGCCCGCAGCAGAATCAACCGAGGCCGAACTGCTTTTTCGTTCCCTCCAGGAACCATTTTTCGGGCAGCCACCTTTTCAGGCGGGCAATGGTCAGGGCGTCTTTCCCGACGAGGTACCGCAGGGATTTTCCGTCATCAGCGATTGCTTTCTCTATCGCGGAGACAACTTCGGACGGGTCCCCGCCTCCTTCGAATCCTTCATCGAGCTTTTGCGAAACTTTCTCCCTGACATTGTCATAATCCGAAACCGTTTCCGGGTTGCGAACCATCGCGTTGTGAATATTTGTCTGGAAGAAACCGGGTTCGATCAAGGCCACTTTGACCGGTGATTTTGCCAACTCGGCGCGAAGCGTTTCGGTATAGCCTTCGATCGCGTGTTTCGCCGCACCGTAGAAACCCTGCCCGGGAGTGCCGACCAGCCCGGCGAGCGAGCTCACCGTGATGACCAGCCCTCCGCCCTGCTCCCGCATCACGGGGAGAACCGCGCGGTTCATACGGACCATCCCCCAAAAATTCACCTCGAAAATAACGCGGGCATCTTTGAAGGTGGTTTCTTCGAGAAGGCTGTTGTGGGAGCGGCCCGCGTTGTTGATCAGCACATCAATCCGCCCATGAAGTTCCTGAACCTTTTCGACCAACTGGGAGACCGACTCGTCCGAAGTCACATCTAGCGGCAGCATCGTGAAGGGTTCATCCGGTTTCGGATTCCGGCTCGTTCCCACTACGGTATGTCCCGACTCATGAAGCTTTCGGGCGGTGAGTTGACCGAATCCCGATGACGCTCCGGTAACGACGATAACCTTTTTTTTCATTGTCAGGATTTTCCAACTCCGGGGAGCCAGTAGTATTTCCGTTGGAAAGGATAATTGGGAACGCTTACGCGACGCGCACCGTACTCTTTTGCGATCGCATCAAAGTCAGGCTTGCACCCGGCCACATAGAGATCGGACAGCGCGGCGTCAGTCGATGAATCGAGCCGACCCGGCGTCGTTTTCTCCGCTTTTTCAGCGAGAACATCACCGAGCGCGGCACGGTTTCCAAACTCCAGATAGAATTCGCAGGCCTGCTTATCGAGGGCGGATGCGGCTTCTTCGAGATTCGATTCTGCGGTCAGCTGATCGCGCCAATAGGTTCCGCCAAGCACTTTGTGAATCGGAACAATTTTGCCGCTGAGCGAACAAACGAGCGGCCGGTTTGGCGGTCGGTGATCGATCTGATCCACAAACTCCTCAAACGCATCAGCGGCCAATGTATCCGGTTCTGATGAGTTGCCGATCAGCTCGCCGCGTTTCGCCGCAACCCGGAAACCGTCTTCCCAGTCCATCATGTCGGCAGTGCAGGCGGCGGCGTATTGCCCAATACCCTCACCGATGACTACCTCCGGTTCAATTCCGCGCGCGCTCCAGATTTTCGATGCTGCCATCTGGACAGCGAAGAAAGCAGGAATTCGAACGGCAGCATCTTCGAGAAGGGACGGCTCCTCGAAGAGCGCTTTCTCAATCGAAACCTCGTCGTCCCACTCAGCAAGATTGTCGCATGCCTGCAGTGTTTTCCGCAGTGTCGAACTCATTCTATCAAGCGACCCGGCATAGGAAGACAAATCATCAATCTCACCGGGGAAGAGCCAGGCGACTGCCGCTTTTCCCTCTGCCACTCCGTAGAGGACGTCTTTGGCTTCCCCGTTTTCTCCGAATGAAGCCAGCGCGGAAGCCGCGTGTCCGGGTGCATCCGCCACCAGAGCGAGACGGTGGGGAAAGTGCTTTCTGCCGGACGCCGCAGAATGGCAGAAGTTCGCAAAATCGCTCGCGGAGACCGATTCAAGAGCGCCCGCAAAACGCGCCGAGAGGGCACGCAGCCCTTCTTCGTTCGGTCCACTCAAAACGAGAACCTGTGGTCCTTCGGTTCCGGATTTTTCCGGTGCATCTTCCTCTTCCACAGCACGTGCACCTTCGAGAATCACGTGGGCATTCGTTCCGGTCATACCGAGCGCGCTGACACCGGCAACCTGTCTCGCGGGATCCGGCCAGGCCCGTTCCCCGGTAACGACCTCCGCACGAATCCGGTCCCAACGGACATGGGGACTCGGCTCATCGAAATGAATCTGCCCCGGAATGACTCCGTGCTGCATCGAAAGGACGACTTTGATCAGACCGGAAATGCCGCCGGCTGCTTCGAGGTGACTGAGATTCGCTTTTGCTGATCCAAGAAGAAGCGGGTTCTCCTCATCACGACCTTTTCCGAGCACCTCGCCAGCTGCCTGCACTTCGATGGGATCACCCAGCTCCGTTCCGGTAGCGTGAGCTTCAAGGTAGTGAACCTCCGATGGTTGCATACCTGCATTCGCCAGCGCACGGCGAATCATCTGCTGCTGGGATTTCCCGCTCGGAGCTGTCAGACCGCCGTTGTTTCCGTTGTGACCGATCGCGGTTCCGCGAATCGTAGCAAGGATGCGATCCCCGTCCCGCTCGGCATCACTCGTTCGCTTGAGAACAATCACTCCG
>JAKSBG010000408.1 GCA_022361255.1 Verrucomicrobiales bacterium | reverse complement strand
TGTTTCCGTTTCCGTCTCCGTGATCCGAGAATCCGATTTGCGCAAATCCGCTTCCGGTTCCAGTCAGAGTTACACTGTCTGCGGCAACGTTCGTTTCACCGGAAAGACTCCCAAAGGAAGCGGCACCGGCGGCATTGGAAATCGTCACTGCCCCGCCATTGTTCCCGTATGATGAGGCATTCCCGAATATGTCGGCATCCATGTCGATATCTGCAATCATCCCCGTCGCAGGGTCCGCCAACCCAGCCGCAGCCGGGTTCCACCCCGCCACCAGATTCGCGTTCCCTGTGCCCGAGTTCTGAATTCGTCCTTCAACAATTAGATCATTTTCCGAGAGCAGCGAAAAATCGTTATCGGAAGAATAGGACATTGCAGCCCCCGGAGCAATGGTCATCCCACCTGCACCCGAGGCATGCAGGCTAACATCTCCACCGGCAAGGTTTCGCTCCATTACATCCGCAAACGAACTCCCGACCTCGAAATCGCTTCCGATCGCATCTCCGGCAGTTTCGTCCGCAGAAGCTGCCACAACCGTGACATTCGCATTGAGAAGGTTTCCGGTTCCGGTGTGATGTCCAATCTCCGCAACTCCGTTGCCAGCATCCACCGAGAGTTCACCGTCTGCCTGAACGAAAATATCTCCGCTTCGGTCGCCCGTATGAGGGCCCTGGGTCCAGCCGCCGTGCCCAATACGGGCAAAACTCTGGCTCCGTCCACCACCCACAACATCGATGTGATTTGCCGTCACACTGACAGCTCCTTCTAAATCGCCTTCAACCTTGAAAGCACCACCGTGTCCAATCTGGGCATTGTTAAAATCGACCCCTGCTACGCCGGCCAAAACGGAAAGGTTTCCTGTTCCAGCATCAATCGTGATGTTACCTGAACCCGGGCCAGCCTCTCTGCCTCCGTGGCCAATTTGTGCCGATGCAAACCGGCTGCCCGCACTCGCGTCTCCGAAACCTCCGGCCGCCAGCGTTACTCCATTACCGGTAACGCTAACATTTCCCACCACTGCACTGTCTACGAAATCACCCCCGTGACCAATTTTGGCATAGTTGTAGTGAGCGGAAGAACCTGCGGCACCACCACCTGTCAGGGAAACAGCGCCGGAACCTGCCTCGACGATCACATCACTCACCGCCGAACTGCCAACTTCCCCATCGCTGTTCATTCCCCCATGTCCGATTTGAGCGTAGGCACTGCCTCCGGAATGGAGGCCCCCTGTGAGTGAAACGCCGTTACCGGATTTTACGGTGATGACTCCGGATTTGTCGAAACCGAAGTTCAGACCCCCGTGCCCGATTTGCGCGTATGCCCCGTTTGAATCTCCGGCATCCAGTGTCACTCCACCATTTTTCACCTGTGCCGTAATCGCACCAGTCGCCGCTCCGGCGCCTGGTAATCCATACCCCAACTGCGCGGCCACATTGCTATCTGCCCGGTTAACATACAGTCCATGCGCCGCTACATTGGTTTCCCCCCGGCGGCTGCCAACAAAAAGGTCGACGGAGGAAAGGGCTCCTGCTTCATCACGACCAATAAAAATGCTGCCGAATCCTGCCAGGGAATCACCGGCACGCGTTCCGCCATCAGCATTGCTGTCATTTCCATAGATGGTCGGGTCACTGAAGACGGCCTGCATGTCGACATCCCCGGAAGGAAGTGGCACGGAATATGGACGTGATCCGGGAGTTCCCGTCAGGAAAGAAGTGTTCGTGCTGTCCCATCCGGCTATCAGATTTACCCCACCGAGTTCGCTGCTTCGAAGGCTGCTCTGGATATAAATGTCATCTTCGGCGAGAAGAGACAGATTAAAATCACTGCTCCAGTTCACATCGTCCGTCACCTGAATCCACCCTTCTTCAGTTTCCGTCGACTGTGTGGAAATGACGACGTTTTGAGTCACAAGTGCCAGCTCGAGATCGTCCCGGTCAATCCGGTTGAACTCCGTATGAGGCGGAGTTCCGGCATGATCCGTGATAGTGATATTCGAAGGATCGAGTAACAAAGTGCCCCCGCCGGTATCGACCATTCCAGAGTAGGAAAAGCTATTCTTTCCCGACACCTCAACAAATCCACCTGCTGCTTCGTTGCTTCCTCTCGCAAAAATTTCACCGCTGAATCGGGTTAACTCATCAGACCACAAGATCACTTGCCCCCCGTCACCGGATTCGATCGCATCAGCAAAAATCCGCGCTCCGCTTTTAACCTCAAGAGAATCCGCGTTCAAGACTCCTTCGTCGCGCCCCTGGAAGCCACCTCCAATGCGGACGAGGCCACCACCGGCAGTTCCACTGGCGTCAATTTCTGCGGTGGAATCAACCACAATATCAGACGCTTCCACGAGGATGCCTCCCCCGGTCCCATCTGCAGACGAAACATTCACGGCCCCGCTGATTTCAACCGTATCGTTTGCGGCAATCTTAACCTGCCCCCCACGCCCCGAAGAATTGGCCCTGATTTGACCATCCACCTTCGCATAGGCAGCATTAATCAATACACTTGCGACATTACTCGAACCGGAACTGTAGGCCTCAATACTCCCCCGGTTCTCCACACTTCCCCCGACGCCCTCCAGAAAAACACTACCGCCCCGATTCGTCGCTCCCGTCGCACGAACAGATCCTTTGTTGTTGATCGCCAACGCATAGATATTCCCGTGCGCCTTCAGCTCCACTGCCGCTCCTTCGATTGTCCCATCGTTCAACACTCCCGTTCCACTCGCTCCACTTCCTGTCGATCTCACAAACATCCGCTCTCCATTCGCATTTTCTGCTGCCGTCAACAGAACCTCCTCGCCCGCTCCCAGGCCTACCGTTCCCGCTGCTGTAATACTTCCGCTGTTGGTAACCGTCTTACCAATCAAAAACACATCCCCGCCGATCCCGTTGATCCGACCCATGTTCGTCACGCCCGCTTCGCTGTCCCCTTTGAATACCATATCCCCGCCCGCGAGAAACTCCCCGTTGCTCACATCCAACGTCGACAGCACCAAACCGTGCACATCAATCGTGCCCCCGGCACCGATCAAAATCCCGTTCGGGTTGATCACAAACACGTTTCCGTTCGCACGCAACGCTCCGTGGATTGCCGTCGGATTCCCTCCCGTCACCCGGTTCAACACGGCGGCACTCGAGTTCGGTTGACGAAACTGTGTCAGCTCTCCCGCATCGATCGAAAAATCCTCCCAGTTGATGATCGCGTTCCGGCTGTTCTGACGAATCTGCA
>JAKSBG010000305.1 GCA_022361255.1 Verrucomicrobiales bacterium | reverse complement strand
TGCGGGCGTCGGCACCATTCCGGTAGTGGGCGACCTTTTCTCCGTATGGTTCAAATCGAACTCCCGAAACTACCGGATGCTCAACACCTGGATGGAGAGCGAAGACGGCGATGAGGAACGCGGCGGTTGGTGGCCGGTTCTTTTCGTATT
Source organism: Verrucomicrobiales bacterium (assembly GCA_022361255.1). GTDB lineage: Bacteria > Verrucomicrobiota > Verrucomicrobiia > Verrucomicrobiales > DEV007 > Arctic95D-9. Next base: position 4,485 of record JAKSBG010000305.1, on the reverse strand, counting down.
TTTCATCATTGGGACTGTTATCGTTCTCAACATCGTCTCCTGGATTTTGATGAGCTCAGCCATTGCCTGGATCTTCCGCGGAATTGCCGGAGCCATGAGCGGTGCAGTATGACCCAACGGCATGGACACGATCTACGTTGAGAAAGCGATTCGCGACCATGAATCGGTCGCAGCCATCCGGACGAAGTATCCCAAAGCCCGCGAAATATCGTGCGACCGATACGGCGAAGTTTTCAACCCGGCCGCCCAGAATTTCCGGATCCAGAAAAAACGCCCGGCCCTGATCCTCGCAGAAAAACACGGACGGGCGGTGCTTCCGACACCTCCGGATTACACGATCGGGCGCACGGATAACTTCTATTTCAGCCACATGCTGAACTGCCTTTATGACTGCCGGTATTGTTTCCTGCAGGGCATGTATCGATCTGCGAATTACGTGCATTTCATCAATTTCGAAGCCTTCGAAAGAGGGATCGACGAGGTGCGGGCTGAAACGGAAGCCCCCTGTTTTTTCTCGGGCTACGACTGTGACTCGCTTGTGATGGAGCCTCTCACCGGCTTCGCGGAACACTTTGTTCCCTTTTTCGCCGAGCGTCCCGACGCCTGGCTTGAGCTTCGCACCAAAAGCATTCAGACCCGGGTTCTCGAAAATCACGACCCGCTCCCCAACGTCATCGTAGCCTACACGATAACGCCCGACACGATCGCCCGCGAAGTCGAACACAGCGCAACCCTTTTCAAGCATCGACTCAACAGGGTCAGGTCACTGTCCCAACAGGGTTGGCCCATCGGGTTGCGGCTCGATCCGCTCATTCCCTGGCCGAACTTCCGGACGCTCTATCGCGAAATGATCGACGAAATCTTTGCAGCCGTCGACGCAGAAGCAGTTCATTCCGTCACTCTCGGCCCGATGCGCTTTCCCAAAGCGATGTACGAGCGCATCGTGAAACTGTATCCGGACGATCCTCTTTTCGCCCTGCGTGAAACCGAGCTCCGGAACGGGCAGATGACCTATCCCGAAGAAATCGAGTGTGACCTTGTCGATACTGTGATGGATCAATTGCGGGAGCACCTGCCCGAATCCCGGCTTTTTCCGCAGACAGGATAAAAGGGCTCTTTGCTTTACCTCTCCCGGCGCATCCCGCAAAACCGGTTTGTTTTCTGTCATTTCAGGTGGCATCGTTCGTCTGATTTACCATGAAGCCCCTTTCCCTTTCCCTTTCCCTGTTCGCCCTTCTTCTCGCAACCACCTCGCTCCATGCCGAAACGGCAAGGGAGATCGCCGCGAAATTCGAAACCCAGAAAATCGAGGCGATCAACGCCTATCTCGAAGCCAATCCAGAGGCGGAAGACATCGATGCCGCTCTCTCCATCCTCGTCGGCGCGAACATGTCGATGGGAAAATTCGAACCGCTTCCCGACCTGCTTGAAAAGCGGTATGATCTCCAACCCAAGGGCCCCGGAGCCAATCTGCAGGTCATCATGCAGGAAATCGCCAGACCAATGATCGAGTCCAGCATTCTTGCGGACCAGCGAGACAAGGCAAAAGCGTTTATCACCCGCGTGAAAACAGACTTTGGCGGAAATCCTCAGATCTCCGGGATTCTCGACCAGTGGGGCGCCGAGCTCTATCTCCCCAACGTCGGTGATACGATGGAGTTCGCTTTCACCGATACCAAAGGTAACGAAGTCGATCTCGCAGAGATGCGGGACAAGGTCATCCTCGTCGATTTCTGGGCCACCTGGTGTGGTCCCTGTGTCGCCGAACTTCCGCACCTTCTTGAAACCTATGCCAAATACAAGGACAAGGGTTTTGAAATCGTCGGTATCTCTCTCGACGACAACGTGGATACCCTGAACGCTTTCGTCGAACAGAACAAAATGACGTGGCCTCAGTATTTCGACGGAAAAGCCTGGGGAAATGAAATCGCTCAAAAATATGGCATCAGCGCGATCCCGGCCACTTTCCTCGTTGGAAAAGACGGGAAGATCGTGGCTTCCAGCCTCCGTGGAAATGCTCTCGAGCAAGCAGTGGAGAAAGCGCTGGCTGCGGAGTAATTTTCGTGAAGCCGGGTGCAGGAACTCTTCGCACCATCGAAATTAGATTCCCCCTTTCCCCCTCCCGAATTGCGGCGATACTACGCCGTTTTTAATGAGTCAGGAAAATCGAATCGACCGGCGTTTTGCCGAACTGAAAGAAGAAGGGAAAGCGGCCTTCGTAGCGTATGTGTGCGCCGGAGACCCGACGATGGAACGTTCACTGGAAGTGATCCGCGCTCTCGACAAGGCCGGCACTGACATTCTCGAACTCGGCATCCCCTTTTCCGACCCGATGGCGGACGGAATTGTCAACCAGATGGCAGCTCACCGGGCTCTCGAAGCCGGGGCTACCACGGCAAAGGTGCTGGATATGATCCGGGAGTTCCGGAAAACGTCGGAAACCCCCATTGTCGTCTACACCTACATGAATCCGGCCTATGCCTACGGATTCTCGAAGTTTCACAAAGATGCGGCAGAGGCCGGGGTTGATGGCGTTCTGCTCCTGGACCTTCCCCCCGAGGAAGCGGGCTGCAATTCCGAGCTGGAGCTCGGAAACGAGCTGAAGCACATCCGACTCATCGCGCCCACCACACCGGAGGAACGCATCCCGGCACTCGCCTCGAGCGGAGAAGGTTTCATTTACTATGTTTCCCGTGAGGGTGTCACCGGTGCGCAGCAAAGTCTCGCCGAGGGCATTGCCGAGAATGTCGCGGCGATTAAAGAGCACGCCTCTGTGCCCGTAGTCGTTGGATTTGGGATTTCCAGTCCGGACCAGGCAGCAGAAGTGGCCCGGTCGGCTGATGGAGTCGTAGTGGGAAGCGCTATTGTTCGTCAGGTCGAGCAATATGGAGCGTCTGATGAAGTCGCGGAACGGGTCGAAGCCTTCGTCAAACCGCTTGTCGACGGGACCAAGTCGGTCTAATTTCCGCAACTTCACGCAGGTTTAGAAAATGCTGAAATTCTCCAAAATGAACGGAGCCGGGAACGATTTTGTCGTGATCGACAATCGGGACGGTTCTCATGATTTATCCCGCGAACAGATCGCGCGGATCTGCAATCGTCAGCGCGGCGTCGGCGGCGACGGATTTCTTGCTGTCGAGCCTGCGCAGAATGGTGCGGACTACCGGATGCGTTACTACAACGCGGACGGCGGGGAGGCGGAAATGTGCGGAAACGGAGCCCGCTGTTTCGCCAGTTACGTGAACCGCCTCGAAGGAGGAAGTCTCTCATCGACAACCTTTGAAACCATCGCCGGAGTCATCGGAGCTGATTTTGTCGGGGAAAATGTCCGCATTGAGCTCAGCAAGCCGTTCGATCTCCAGCTGGGCACCCGATTGGAATTGGACGGGGAAACCCACACCGTTCATTCTGTGAACACGGGTGTCCCCCACGCCGTGATTTTTGTCGATGATCTCGCCGGTGTCGATATTCGCCGCCTCGGTTCCGCCACGCGCTTTCACGAACACTTTGCTCCTGCCGGTACCAACGTAAATTTCGTGGGAATAAAGGAAACCGGTCACATCGCCATTCGCACCTACGAACGGGGCGTCGAAGATGAAACTCTCGCCTGCGGCACCGGAATGGTCGCCTGCGCCATCATGCACCACGAATTGGACGGGGCCGCGTCCCCCATCAGCGTCGATGTTGCGGGAGGCGAAACTCTTGAAGTCGCATTTGAAAAATCCGCTGACGGCGGCTACGAATCCGTCACCCTGCTCGGTCCTGCCGAGTTCACCTTTGAAGGAACGCTTTCTCACCTGTAATACGCATCCGACTCATGTTCGCCGGCACTCACACCGCACTCGTCACCCCTTTCACGGAAAAAGGCATCGTCGATACCGATGCTTTTCGAAGTCTTATTGATTCCCAGTTTGATAACGGGATCAAAGGGGTCGTTCCCATGGGGACTACCGGCGAATCCGCCACTCTTTCCACGGAAGAGCACCGCACGGTTATCGAACTGACCGTAAAACAGACGGACGGACGCGGCCTCGTCATTGCCGGAACAGGATCCAACTCCACCCGGGAGGCGATCGACCTGACCCAGGCAGCCGAACTGGCCGGTGCCGACGCCGCCCTTCTCGTCACCCCCTACTACAACAAGCCTTCACAGGAGGGTCTCTTTCAGCACTACCGGGCGATTTCCGAGTCGACCGAGCTGCCGCTGATTCTCTACTCCATTCCCGGTCGATGCCACATCGAAATCGAAATCGAGACGATGGTCCGGCTTCAGGCCGAGTGCCCGAACATCAAAGCAATCAAAGAAGCCGGTGGCGTCACGGAACGCGTCCGCCAACTCCGCGCAGCACTTCCTGATGAATTCGAGATTCTCAGTGGCGACGATGCGCTAACCGTTGATTTTATGAAGGAAGGCGCCGTCGGAGTGATTTCCGTCGCTTCCAATCTGATTCCGAAGGTGATGGCCGACCTCACCGGGGCCATGCT
>JAKSBG010000082.1 GCA_022361255.1 Verrucomicrobiales bacterium | reverse complement strand
CGATCATCTTTTCGACCAGGTCGGTAGCCAGTTTGACCTGCCTGGGCCCGATCAGAAGGGTGAACTTCACATTCGCCGCCGCGATCAGCGAGAGATCCAGCTGCTGCACGTTTTCGTAATCGACGAATATGTGATTCGTCGTCGGCGCGAGAGGTGTTGCTTCCTGTGTCATTGCCGGGGCGGGGTTGTGCCGGGTTGCCTTTGCCTCCTGCTCACATCACACAGCCTGCTTGAGCCTCTGGGCCCGGGCTTTCTGATGAAGCACGGTGCAGGCGGGTGATTCCTCCATGTCGACAACATAGGGCGAGTATCCGCTCGAGGTGATCGCGAGAAAACTTTCCGCCCGGGTCATTCCGACATAGAGCAGTCGTCGATCGGTGATTTCGGTAGTCTCTCCCGTATCACTGTCGATTTGATACGGTTTGATTCCGGCCCAGAGAAGAATGACGGCACGGAATTGGAGACCTTTGGAAGAATGGATCGTCTGGATCTGAACGCTGTTGGCAGGATCACCCGACGATGCGGTTCCCCGGGTAGCGCTCACCTGACAGGCTTCGGAAAGTTTTCCCGGTAGTTCTTCCAGCATCCGTTTCTGCGCCGACGTCGCGCGGGGATAGAGAATCGCGATCTCCCCGGGCTGGAGCGGAGCCATCGTCCGGTCACACCAGCGGCCGTCCAGCATTCGTTTCACAAGACCGATCACGGCCTCCACCTCATCCTCCCACGAATGGCGAATCAGAAGCAGGGGGGAAGCCCCCGTTCCGCGGTATCCCAGGGTCGGATCAACCCGCACGGCCCGTATCGAATCATCGGAATCCGCGCCGGCCTGCAGCTCGGTCCGGGTCGCAAAGGTCTCGGCGAGAGACAGGATCTCCGTCGAATTGCGGTAGTTGCGATTCAGGTCGAAGCGCTGCGAATGAGTTCGTCCCTGCGCCTTGATCCCCAGTTCTTTCCAGCTGATCTTCGACCTGCTGTAGAGACTCTGCGCCCCGTCCGCCACGATCAGCAAATCACCGTTTTCCGGATCTTTCATCGACGCGAGAAGACACCGGAACCAGCCCGGCTCGAAATCCTGGGCCTCATCGACGAGCACGGCATCGAACCGCCCCGCATCTCCGCGCCCTTCGGAAAGAACCTCAAGAAAGGTTTCGCCGAAATGCTCCGCCGTCTCTTTTGTGAAAACGACTCCGTTCCGCCTGCCCCAGGAATGGAAATTCATCACCGTCACGTTTGGGCAGTCTTTCAGATGCCGCGCCATCCACATCGAAAGGGCCCTGTTGTAGCAGGTCAGCAGAATCTCTGCTTCCGGGTTTTGCTTCGCCAGCAACCGCGCCCGCGTCAGCAGAATGAGGGTTTTTCCCGAACCGGCGACACCGAACAGAATGCGATGCCCCTCCCCCACGTTCATCGCATATTTCTCCTGGCGCCCGTCGAAGACAGCGAGGACATCCTGCTGATCGTCAATCGGCCTCGGCGCTGAGAGAATGTCGTCCGTCCGGAACTGCGCCTCCAGATCAATCTGGGGATTGATGGTCATGCGGAGCGCGTTGATTTCATCCGTCGTAAACGGCGCGATCGCTTTGAATGGGTGAAAACACTTTCCGATCACAGAAACCAGCTCGTCTTCAGAAAGGGACGCCCATTCGTCGAGCTGATCCCTGGTCACCGTTTTTTCCGAAGGGAAAATCGCCGCGAGATTTCTTTCCGGATCATGGAGCTGGGCCGACGAAATATTGGAAAGGGTAACGATGCGGGCGACCGGGAAATTCAGCCTCCCCTCGAAGGGACCGGCCGGCTTCACAAACCGTTTGCCGAAGCGCTGCTTCTCCAGCGTATCGAGAAAGCGGTGAAAGTACTCCCGCACCTGCCTCGCCGGATGCTTGACCTTTTTCGGAACTCCCCCGGTCGTGGAAATGACAATCTCATTCGAGTCCCCCTTCCGAATCGTCCGGGGATACCAGCTTTTGTCTTCAATAATCAGCACGCCCCGGCCGGGCGCAATGATAACAAAATCCGGATAGAGACCACCGATATCCGGCTCCCAGTAAACAAACCACTCCGACGGAAGCCGCCGAAGTATCTCATGAATCCTCTTCTCCCCTGCCGTAGCCCGGGTAGGTAAATGCTCTGGATTAACGGTAGCCATACGGAAAACAACTTTCTGTGTTTGATAGGATACCGCATTTTTAAATTATGGAAATTATAAAATTTATACAGAAATGGGTGATCTTCTGTATTTCACCGGTGTGGTCGACGAACAAATCTTCATTCATCGCTAAAGACATCCTGTTCACCCAATAGCGAGTTTCAGCCCGGATGAAACGCGGAAGAACTATTATCGTCACCCGATATTCGACAATTCTTCACAGAGGATTTCAAGGAGGTCGGGTACGAGACCCGCTCCTTGTGCCCTACTAATGAGCTCTTGAATACAATTCTCTAACGCCATTCCGGGTAATTCATCACTCATACGGGTATCCAAAACATCCTCCCAGATAATGGCGAGCTTTTCGATAGGCACTCGCGTGCTCATAATTCGCTTTCGCAAATCCCGCTTTTTCAGCGCGGCCAATTTGTTCGGGCAGTCATCATTCCCACCATTTCCGGGAAATGAACCTGCTCCACCGCTTCCTCCGCCTACTTTTGCATCATCTTTCTTAAAGAAGGTGGCAAGCTGAGTGAGCGCTGTTTGATAGTCGCCGGTAAAATCGACATAAATCCGACTCTTCAACATCGGGATCAACTCGGTGTCATCCAACTTTCCAACTACGACAGTTACACCTCCGCCAGTAATCTGGAGATGCAATGCGGCGAAAAGTTCTTCACGGACCCACTGTGATTCGGCACTGTGCCTGGAGTGCAGGAGAAGGAGATAACCTACCTCGCTCAAGCCCTGATTGATCTCTTCGACGATCGATGCACCCAGACCAATCTCTCGTGTATCAAACCAAACTGGAACGCCTTCGTTCTTAAGGTCTGACGTAAGTTTGTTTGCAAACTCCTTATCAATCGAACTGTGGCTGACGAAAACCTTTGATTTTCTTTCTTCCGGAGCCGGTTCAGGTGCCATCGTTGCTTGCATAGTAGTGTCTCTATTAGTTGTTGATACTTCTTCGGTTGGTTCTATTTCTTCGATTACTCGCTCGCGAACCATTTCCTCGAAATCCGCGCAAAGTCGGTCGGTTAAATCTTCAGTTTGCTTGAAGAAAAACTCGCCGACTTCTTTCTTCTTCAGTGCACGATACCGGCGATAGAGCTTGGCGAAACTGTCGGTGATATCCTCCTCGGCCACCAATGAGTTGATTTTAACGATGAGCCGCTGACCGTCCGCGGAATCCTCGACCCACTTGAAGAAATTTCGAATCTTCTCGGCAAACTCGGCGATCAGGTTGGCAACGTTCGCTTCCTTCTTATTTCGCTCTTCGATGATCTTTAGAATATCGAACTCCGGCGGTGGTCCGGGCTCGTCATCCTCAGCGACTTTCGGGGGACGCTTTTTCTTTTTCTTCGGTTCCTCCGCTTCCACTTCAACGATGCCAATCTGATTGTCGAAGTAGACCTCGATCGGGTCTTTCACATCCTTCGACCGGTGCATCATGTTGTAGATGGTGTTGAACTTGCGGAGGAACAGCAGCAACTCCGGGTCACTGAACTTGGCGTCCAGCGTGATCACATACTCGATCCGATTGAGGATCGAGAAATACTGCCCGGCCTTCGCCTTCGTGTCTGCCGTCCTCTTGGGATGGGCTCCAATGAACTTCTCCAGACTGCTCTCCCAATCGAGAAAGCTTTCCGGGTTATCCGCCTTTTCAGGATCGCGGATGATCTCCACAAACGGCTCGAAGAATTTTTCGTAAACGTCCGATTTGTGCAGCTCCGTGTAAAGGATCCCCAGCACCTTGTCATCGCCGAACGGATCCCAGTCACTCACCACCACATCGGAGAAATGCTCGAACGCCTCCTTGATGTTCTGGACGTTGACGTTGTCGTAGGAGAAATCGACGATCTTGCAGTCGTTCTTGTATTTCGCCGTCCGGTTCACCCGCGAAATTGTCTGGATCGCGGAAATGCCGGTGATCTCCTTGTCGAGAAAGAGGGTGTGCAATTTCTTCTCGTCAAAACCGGTCTGGAGCTTGGCGACGACGATGATCAGGCCGTTCTTTGCAGCGGCAAAATTCTGCAACACTTTCTCCTCGCTCAGACCGTAGTTCAGTCCGGTTGCCTTCTGCGCATCCTGGCTTTCGGAATAAACGATGTGTATTGGCGCCTCGCTGTATTTCGCGTATTTCGGCTGCGCCACCAGCTTGTCGAATTCAGTGCGGACGGCCTGCTGGTAGGCGATGGCCGATTTGATGGAGTAAACCGCCAGCATCGCTTTGCCGGTTCCACGAATCTGACGATACACGTCTTTGACCAACAGATCGGCGACATATTTGGAGATAGCCTGAATCCGGTCTGTGTTTTCGTAGATCTGCTTCTTCTGTGCATCCTTGAATGCCTTCTTGCTCTCAAATCCCTCCAGCTTGTTCTTCGGCAAGTCGAAGAGCATCTTCGAGGCGACCGGGACGATGTTTTTGAGCGGATTGAGGATGAAGCCGTCTTCGATGGCTTCTTTCATGGTGTAGGAATCAAACGGCACCCAGAGCTTTTCGCTCTCGGCGTAGCCGCTGAACTCTCCAAAACGGGCAAGGGTGTGGTCGCTGGGTGTCGCGGTGAAACCAATGATGAGATTCTTCTTCGTCGCGCCTTCCAGCTGGTCGGCGTTCTTGTCGAAAGGATTCTGCAACTCGTCGAAGATGCTGATCATCTCGTCGTGCTGGTCGCCGCCTTGTGAGCGATGAATCTCGTCGATCAGGAAAACTGTCCGCAACTTGCTCAGCTTGGCCACGGTGTCGGCATCGAGCATTTCCTTTACGGAACCGAATTTCTGCAGGTTCACGATCACCAGCCGGGTGTCGGACTTGAGCGCCTCCTGAAAGGTCTTCTTGTTGTGCGCCTCCACGAACATCTTGTTGTCGATGTTCATGTTCATCATCTTCGCGTCGATCTGGCTGCGTAGCTGGAGGCGGTCGACCACGATCATGATCTTGTCGTAGACGTATTCCCCGTCCCGGATCAAATCCTTGAGCTGCAATGCCGACCAGCCGATGATGTTCGATTTGCCGAAGCCCGCCGCATACTGCATCAGCAGCGAGTAGACGTTCTTGTTGTTGGCGTATTTTTTCCGCTTCTTCAGCAGCTCCTTGCGCTTCGCTTCGGAGACGCCCGCCAGTTGTTTCTCCAGCAGCTTCTCGAAGTAATCCGGCTCCTGCTCGTGAGCGAGGAATTCGTCGATCTTGGCGAGAATCTTGTCGGTGCCGAATTTCTGCTTCGGTCTCGGTGCGATCAGGAAACCGCGTTCGTCCTTGAGTTCCTTGCGCTTGTTGACGACCTGGATCTCGCGCTCGATGAAATTGTAGTAGAGGATCTCCTTCTCGATGTTCGCCTTGCTGTAGTGCGCGGTGAAGACCTCCTTGAGTTTGTCCTTCTTGTCCGCGTCAGGGGAAAGCAGTGGGTAGGCTTTGAAAATCTCAGTGACCTTCTTTTCGTATTCTTCGCGGTCGAACTTCCCCTCCCGGCAGGTGGTCAGCACTTCGTCGAAAAAATCGCTCACGGTGCGGAGCACGTAAGTCTCCTTCACATCGGTGGCGGTGATGTGAACCGCCTTCTCGAAAATTTTGAGAAAGTCTTTCCGCGCGGCCTCTTTCTCCTTCTCGCTGAGCATGTCGTTGGCGTCGAAGGTTTCCTGGTATGCCTTCACCGCCTCGAAGTAATCCTTCACCACCTTGCCCCGACCGTTCTTGCGGGCGCTCTGGTTGGTGTAGTTGCTCTTCAGTTCGCTGTAGCCGAAGAAGATGCCGTTAACGAAGAAGCACAGATCGGGACGGAAGGAGAACAGCGTCTTGCCGCCGTGCTGATACTTGTAGGGAAGCTCCTGCACCACGGAGAACAGGTTTTCCTCAAAGGGCTTGTCGCCGTGTGTCAGGCTGCCGCTGGGGTAGAAGAGGTGCAGCTTGACGCCTTTGAGCGTGACCGACTTGTTCTGGTTCAGGAAAAGCGCGGTGTTGCGGCTCGCGCCGATGCGTTCCTGGATCAGCTCGATGAGATCGGCGAGCAGCGCCCCGGCGTTGCTCTTGTATTTGCGCAGTAGCCCTTCGTAGGCCTTCCGGTTAAGTGCGGTGTCGGCGATGAAGGCCTGCAAGTCCTCCTCGATGATGAGCGAGTGGCTGATCGTGTTCGCCTTGACCTCGCGGTAGCCCAACTCATCGACGAAGAAGGGCACCAGAAATTTGTCCTGCAGGTGCAGCTCGTTCACGCGGCACCTCCTTTCGTTTCCGTGACACGGATTTTACCGGTGACCACGTCGTTGATCAGGGTTTTGCGCAACTCTTTGAGGAGGCGCACCTGCTCGGCGACGGATTCGATGATCTGGTCGATCTTCGCGGTTTTCTCGTCGAGGTAGTTGGCGATGGCTTGCTGTTCTTCGACAGTCGGTGGGAATGCAAAATCAATGGCCTTCATTACCGAATACTTCGTTGTCCATAGGTCGTCAACAATCCCACGGCCGTTCCTGTAAAACTCCTCGATAAATCGATAGCTTCGGAAAAGGTGATGCAAATAGTCACCGCAAAAATTCTTTCTCGGTTCTAAGACAATATTTATCACTGACACAGACCCATCCAGTGGAGATACACCAGAGGATCCACGTCGATCTGATCGACTATTGATCACATAATCGCCCTTTGCGACGCGCTTGCGGTTGTCGTTGTGTTGCGTCTTTGCTGCCGTATCTAATTGAGGAACAATCCCCTGCATTGTCACCGAAAGCGGTGGGTAGTCTACGTCGCTGACCTTTTCGCTCCGTTCATCAAATGCAGTTCCGATCCTCTCAATCCGCCAATGTTCCGGGATGTCGCCGATCCAATCGACGCCGCTGTCGCGGAGGGGGGCGGAGGGGTCGAGGCCGCGAGTGACGGTTTCGTTGATCAGCGACTGCTTCAGTTCCTTGTAGAGCCGCGCCTTCTCCTCAAGCAAGGCCACCTTCCGGTCAATCCGCTCCGTTTCGCGATCCAACCATCGCGCGATTATCTCTTGATCTGGCAAGGGCGGGACTGGAATTTCGAGTGCCATGAACTTGTCCTGTCCAAGGTTCTTCATGCTTGGGCTCGCTCCGGTCGCGTTGATTGCGAACAGGAATCTCAAGCTTGATGAACCTATGAGGTAGCTCAGCCACTTCGGGTGTGTCTCTTGACGCTTTGAAAGGACGGTCTGCCAAAGCTTATCCGACAAGAACAGATTTGGATAATCCTGAGGAATGTATGCACTTGCGCCAACAAGTTCAGGAGTGTTCGCTCGACTGATGATTATGGTGTCACGCTTCACCGAAACCCGAACCCTACTGTATTCCTCTTTCCAGACAGTCTTGTTTTCCTCGGGTCGAAACCCTTTAACTCCAACGCAACTAACCTTTAAGACGCCTATCTTTCCGTCGGAAGCTGGTATGTCGGTAGCATTGACACTGACCCCCGATAAAAAACTTGCTATAAGATCCTTGAATCGCAGGGAGCACCAGTGCGGAGGAAGGCGCCCAAGTGAAGCGATCTGAGTTCTGGAAAACCCAATGTAGCCGCTGGTTTTCAGCGCCGTCATAAGGAAAGCTCTCCTTCTAGTTTAACAAGCTGCTGTTGGATTTCTTTAATCGAATCTGAAATCTTCGACACACTTCGCAACTTCTCAGGTTGGTAAAACACCTTATTAAAATTGATCTCCGCCCCGACCACTTTTTCGAGATACTCAAACGGCTTGAACACATACTTCTCCATGAAGGCTTCGATGTTCGCCTGATTGGCTTCCGGATCGGGATCGAAGGGAATGATCTCGTAGTCCTTCTGCTTGTCGGGCGTTAACTCAACGCTGATCTCTATGCGCTCGGGCAGCTTCTTGGTTGCCTTTTTGAAGGCTGACTTCATCACGATCTTGCCGCAGCCCAGTGTCTCCACGTCTTTTTCCGTGGTTTTGACGAGGGTTTCGGGTTCGTTGTCGAAGTGGTAGCTGGCATCGACCGTTTTCACGGTGAGCGGCTGTTCCCGGTAGTCGAAGGCGGCGACGGTCGGCTTCCAGTATTCCGTAAAGGCGTCGGCGAGGCTGTCGAACTGCTCGGTATCGTATTCGGTGATGGTGAACTCGGTGATGGTCGTTTCCCCATCGCTGAGCGAAACCGGATCGAGCTTCTCCGACTTGGCGCGCTCCTCGGTGCCGTCGCGCTTAGTCACCATCGGCAGTTGATCGGCAAAAGTGTTGCCGTCTTCATCGAGGTTGGTCAGCTCGATGGCCTGCTTGTTGTAATAGAAGTGATATTTGCTGAACTTACGGGCGAACTCGCTGTCCTCGAAGCGGGTCAGGGCATCGACTATTTCCAGACGGTTGGCCTCGTCGATCTCCACGCGTTTGTCGCCCCGGTTCTTTTTCAGCGGGGTGAATTTCTTGCTCGCGTCAATGAGCAGGAGTTGATCCTTGCGCTCGGGGGCTTTGTTTTTGTTGATGACCCAGAGGTAGGTGTAGATCCCAGTGTTAAAGAACTCGCTGGTGGGGTTCTGAATCACCGCCTCGACCAGATCGCTATCGAGCATCCACTTGCGGATATTGCTTTCTGCCGAACCTGCATCGCCCGAGAAGAGGGAGGAGCCATTGTGAACCACCACGGCGAGCCCGGTGGCATTGAGCTTGGAGATGATGTGCTGCATGAACAGCAGTTGGCCATCCCCCACGGACGGCAGGTAGTGGAAGCGCCCGGTCTTGTCGTCCTCGATGGACTTGCGGTATCCCTTCCAGTCCACCCCGTAAGGCGGGTTGGCGGTGGCGACGTCGAATTCCTCGTTGCTGAATTTGTCGTCGTTGAGGGTGTTGCCGTATTCAATCTTGGAGTCTTCGCGGAAGCGGCTCTCGATTCTGGCCATGGCGTAGAGGGCGTCATTCCAGTCCTGGCCGTAGGTGGCGGTGAAGCGTTGGAACTTCTCTTTGATCCGATCCTCCACCCCGAAGAGCAGGTTGCCACCGCCGCAGGTGCAATCGTAGATCGTGAGGAGCTTGTTGGATTCCTCGATCTTCGAGGCGATAATCTCGGAAATGAGAGCGATGATGTCGTCGGGTGTGTATTGCTCCCCGGCGGTCTCCGCCGACATGTCCGCCCACTTGCGCTTGATGTGCTCTTCCAGCGTGGTGATTTCCGAGTTGTTGAACGGACGGAGATCGATCTCGCTCCAGTCCTTGGTGTAACCCATGAGCACCTTCTTGGCCTTGAGCTTGGCGATGACGCCGCGGATATCGAGGAACTTGTCGCCCTCGCTGGCATCGACACCGAGGAGGTCTTTTGTCTCGCCGTCGAAGGCTTTAAGGTATTCGGTGAAATCGAGCTCGAAGGTTTTGTCATTTTTGCAGACGTCCTTGAGCGTCATGTTCCGCTCGAAGAGGAAAGAGTTGTAACCTTGACCCCGGTCGCGGATCAGGTTGATGAAGTCTTCATGGCTTTCTGCTTTGAGCCTGGCTAGATCCTCCTCTCCGATATCGGCTTTCAGCTTGTCGAACATGCGTAAGAGCCGGGACTCGATCATCACGAGAGCAAAGAAAGGCATCATCATGCCCGGCAT
>JAKSBG010000357.1 GCA_022361255.1 Verrucomicrobiales bacterium | reverse complement strand
CTGGTAGGCCCCGTAGCATAGCTCGCCGGTCACCTCATAGGGAACCCAAATGTAGCCACCGTCGCCCCATTCCGGTCCCCATGAATTGAGATACCGGAAAGCACCCCCGTGCAAATTGTCGTCGTAGCCCACCACCACCATGGCGTGAGACCCGTGCTCATCAGCCAGTTTCTCACCCGGCTCCGGATGCCAAACCGTCTTGCTCCGCCCGAAACTGTTGTAGAGCGTATGCGAAATCAGAACAGGATACCCCTCCGCGAGCACCTTCTTGATTGCACGGATCTTATCCTGCGGATCAATCGTGTCCCCGTGCTTGAAAAGAATCTGCATGTCCCGAATTTTCGCTGAAGCAGCTTCCGCAATAAGCGGATCGAGCACCTGAAAGCGAACCTCCTTCGACCCCTTGAGGCAGCTGAACGGAAGCGAAGAAATCGAAGGCACTCCCAGTTGTTTGAAGACAAGCAAGGACTGCGCCGTTGCCAGCCCTGTAAAGCAGGTATCATCGCCGTCCTTTTTCAGAATTTCATCCACCCAGGTCGGGCTGTAGGCGATCTTGTCGATCTCGGCCCGGTCTGTCAGGCCGCGCTGCTTCGCCTCGATGATGGTGCGGAAATGGTAGGCGGAACTCCAGGCCGAGCAGGTCATATAACTTCCCTGATTACCGGGCGTCGGACAGTATTGCTCAAGATTGACCCGGGGTGGGAGCACCGCTCTCGTGCTTACCTTCGGCTTCAAGGGGAGAGAATTGTAAAGCTCCGCGTCGAAGACCTCACCGGTCATCATACGCGGTTTTTGAGCAGTGGCAGGAAGGAGTAAGACCCAGCTTAGGGCGAGAATTCCGGAGGCAAATCTCATGAGCCCCCAGATATACACTCTCTCCGGAGACTGACAAGCAGCAGAGAAGAAGGAAAGAAAACCGGACGAATTCCCCTGTTAGCCTGGGGCTTTTTCACAAGTTATTGACGGAAAATGCGTCGCCGGACTATCGTCATATTTCACTTCCCCGGCTGCCCGTTTCACCGGAATTCCAAATCGAAGAAAAACAAAAGGATATCCTGATTCTCCAGAGACTCCCCAATCTTCAACAGGGTCGAATCGAGGACATAACAGGGCTACAGGGACAACGGAACGAGGTTACGCATGATGCCGGTTTACCGGGAGGAGGTAATCCAGTCGGGGCACCCGCATTAGTACTTCATGCGATCAGAAAACCCTGTCGATTTGGCTTGGCGAGGTTGGAATGTTATAGAAAGATACAATTATCATTGCTATCGAACAAAGATGACACCCACCTGCCAAATCGGGTTGACTCTTTTTGCCCAGACCAGTCTTCCGAACCTCCCGGAGCCGCTGCTGCGCTGGGCTGAGTCCCTCACACTGCCGACCTACCTCGCCATGGGCGCGGTCGCTCTGCTTTCTTTTTTGATCGGTCGCGCAGCCGCGCGCAAACGTTCGCGGAAGGGAGCCTCTTCCGTTGATTCCCCGGGCAGCAAACCCGACGCCGAGCTTCTCTGGCGTCACGAAAAGCTGGTTTTGCTGGAGAGGCAGGATCAGGAAAAACAGAACCGTCTTGTCGGTGCCATCGATGACGCTTTCCAGTCGAAAGATTCGCGGGCGGCGGAAATCAGAATGCGGCTGTTCCGAATTTCTGAGACGCTCCGGGACATTCGTCAGCGTGTCGGGTCGGATCACTCACGACTCACCCTGCTGCAGGATCGACTCGAATTTCTTCGCGAAGAAGGTGCTCCGCGTATCGAAGCCGTCAATGGCAGCCTGGAGATCGCAACCTCCCACGTCGAGCGTCTTACCGCGGTCCGCGAAAAACTCCGGCCGGTTGCAGCTACTTTTCTGGAGCTGGAAGAAGGTTACTCCGGGGAAGAATGTCTCACTACGGGAAAGGCGACGTTTCGCGACTCCCTCCTCGCGGCCCGGAAGCGACTCGAAGACCTTCCCTCCGACTGGCAGATCCTTACGGATGAAGCCGATCGAAAGATCCGGGATCTTTTGCAGGGGGATGACTCCACTTTCGACAGCATTCGGAATATTCTTCTCATAGACGGTTCTGTGACCGCCTCTCTGGAGGAGTCCGATGACTCAAACCTGCGGGATGACGTCGATGCCATCCTCGCTCTTCTGGAAAAGAAAACGAGTTTCCCGCGGACCACCGGCAATCCGTTCGACGCCCCGGCAGAGTCCGACACGAGCGTACCCCCGAGTCCTGATTCCGGATTTCGTGCACCTGCCTCCTTTGCAGGAGGCGGCAATGGATCCTCCCGATCAGAACAAAAGCCGGAACCGGAAGCAGAACCCGAGACGCTCCTCAATCGAGCGGATGAAGAAGCAACCGGCTCCGAACCGGAAGATGCGCGTCCCCCGATGGTGGTATTCCGCTCCAACAATCCCGGACTCTGGGGAAAAGACATTTACCGGGGTGCTGATGCCCGCGCACGGGAAATCGAGACTCTGCCGGAATGGGCGGAGTGGGTTTCCATTTCCCGACTCGACACGGGGGAAACTGTTTATGCCCCCGCCTCGACACTGGGATTCTCGAACGAGCAATTCACCGGCTCGACGGGATTTAACGCGACCTACGAATTGTTTTACGGTGCGCGACATCTCGGAATGTTCAGCGAAACAGTACCCAACGAAGTCGAGACCCGCTTTACCTATGGAGGCTGGGGATTCGGACACCGGGTCGCGGAAAACGGGGATGACTCTGTTTCTCCGCAAGCCTCGGGCTGGGCCGGAAAAGAAATTCCGTCCGACACCGTTTTCGAGATTTTGCTTCACGAGACGCTTCCGGAAACATCCGATTCAGATCTCGTTCTGGCCGTAGCAGAGGAAGTTCCCGCAGGATAGCGCCTTACCCTGCCGCAGAAAATATCCGGTAGGGAATCGGGGTGGAAAGCCGCGAGGAATCGAGTACCTTTGTGCATCCCGGACTCCTCAAACAACTCCCCGGATCAGGAAATCGAGATCCCCAACTTTGAACTGCTCGGTCGCATTGGCGGCGGAGCCTACGGCGAAGTTTATCTCGGAAGATCGGTCACCGGTATGTATCGCGCCGTCAAAGTCGTGCGGCGCGAAGACTTTGAATACGAACGAACCTTCGAACGGGAATTCGAAGGCATCCAGCACTACGAGCAGGTTTCGCAGGATCACCCGGGGCTCGTCGATGTACTCCACGTCGGTCGAAATGAGGAGAAGGGCTTCTACTACTATGTCATGGAGCTCGCCGACGATATTTCCGGCGAAAAGGAGGAATTCGATCCCGACACCTACAAAGCGAAAACCCTTTCCCATGACCTGCGTAGCGGGAACCCCCGGTCCATCCGTGAAACAGTCGAGCTGGGGATCTCTCTGGCCGGCGCTCTGGGTCACCTGCATCTCGCCGGCCTCACCCACCGCGACGTCAAACCGTCGAACATTATTTTTGTAAAAGGAGTTCCCAAACTTGCTGATGTCGGGCTCGTCGCTCTGAGCGGACAACGAACCTACGTCGGAACCGAGGGGTATGTCCCCCCGGAGGGACCCGGCACGAGCGCGGCGGATTTGTATTCGCTCGCAATGGTTCTCTATGAGGTTCATACCTGCAAAGACCGCCTCGACTTCCCCGAGTTGCCCACCAATCTCGAAATCCCCCCGACGGTAAATCGCGATGAGTGGCGGGCGCTGAACGGAGTGATCTGCCGGGCGGGTTCTCCTGATCCCCGCAAGCGCTACGAGTCTGCACACGCGTTTGCTCTCGCGCTACGCCAGGTTCTCGACATTAATCTTCCCGGCGGGAAAAAAGCGGGTCGTGAGCCGAAACGGGAGAAAAAGGGCTTCTCCTTTGCCAAATTTGTCGGCATTTCGTTTCTCCTGGTTCTGCTGGGCGGGGCCGGATCCGCTTATTTCCTCTGGAAAGACAGCCTGAACTTTCAGGAAGAATACCAGAAACTGATCGCAAAAGTTTCTCCGGAGGAAGATCCCGAAAACAAGGTCGGGCCCGATATCTCGATTACCCCGGTAGACGTCGACGTCACCCCGGTCAATCAGCCGGAGACGGAACCCGAACCGGCTCCCGAGCCTGAACCAATGCCGGAACCAGCTCCCGATCCGGAGCCCGAACCCGAACCGGCCCCCGAGCCAGAGCCGGAGCCGGAGCCGGAACCATCCCCTCCCGACAACGGCCCGATAGTTCCTGTCGTCGTCACCGGTCAGGTGGAAATCATGAGTGAGCCGGGCGGCGCAACGGTCTGGATTGACGGAGAGGAAAAAGGAAGAACCAAAACCGCGCCCATCGAACTTCCCCCCGGGCCGGTGGAATTCGTTCTCAAGCACCCGGAATATCGCGACACAGTCCACCGCGCCACGGTGAAAGACGGCTATCAACTTTTCAATGTGAAGCTTCTTCCCAACATCGGCCCCATCCCCGGAAACCCGTGGATCAATTCCGTCGGACTCACATTTCAGGAAGCGCCCGACGGCCCTTTTCAGACCGTCGAACCGGTTTCCATGCAGACCTTCAACCTCTTTCTAGAGGAAACGCAGAAAGAAATCCCCGTGAGCGGCTTTCAGAATCTCGCCCTCGTCCGGGATGACAGCGGAGCATGGGCATTCTGTGACTGGATGACGAGACGGGACCGGGCACGCGGTTTTCTCGGGCACGACGAATATCACCGTCCGATCCGTCCGGTGGAGGCAACGGTCAAAGACGCCTTTTTCACCCGCATCGCAAACGACGTCGGCACCCTTCTCGTGAACTCCGAGCCGGACGGAGCGGAAATCATTCTCAATGACGAAGTGCGCGGGCTCACTCCCGCCACCATCGAGAACGTCCGCTACGGTCCCCTCACCGTTCGATTTCAGGCACCGGGATACAAAATCGCGGTCGTGGAGAAAACACTGGATGGCCCGGAGGCTGTCGCTGTGGTCGCGGAAATGAAACGCGATGAATCAGTCATTTACGGAGAAGAATGGACCAACACCCAGGGCATGAAGCTCGTCCCGTTCAGAAACCTCATGGTCGCGGAATTCGAAACCCGCGTGCAGGACTATCGTCAGTTTCTTTCCGCTACCGGCGCTACCGCATCTCCGGGAATTACCGTCTCCGGGGCATCCCATCACCCTGTCACCGGCCTGACACGGTCGGAGGCAGAGGCCTACTGCCTCTGGCTTACAGCCCTGGAGCAGGGACTCAACCGGATCCGCTCGTGGCAGTACTACCGCCTTCCTACCGACCTGGAGTGGAGCTCATTTGTCGGGGAGGAAAACCCGACCGGTGCCACGCCAAACGAGCGAAGCCGCAACGGCGGACCCGCGTATCTCTGGGGGGAAAACTGGCCGCCGTCGCCGATGTCCGGCAATCTGGCCGATCTCGCCGCGCAGCCGGAGTTCGGGCAGTATGTAATTTCCAACTACAACGATGGATTCACCACCGCGGCACCTGTTGGCAGCTTTCCCCCGGCACCGAACGGACTGCACGACCTCTGTGGAAACGCCTGGGAATGGGTCTCCGATTCCTTCGACAGCGCCACCCCCAATCTCGGAGTTGTAAGGGGCGGGGGCTGGGATTCCCACGAGCAAAGCGTCCTCAGAAAATCCTATCGCAACGCCGTTCCCGTTGACTCCCGCCAATCCCATTTCGGCTTCCGGTATGTGCTGGATGACACCGGTGCGAGGTAGTGTCGAAACCAGTTGAAAACCGTCGTCCGGATTCGTTAGTTTCCGACATGACCCGCACACCCGTTGCCCAGATCCTCTCTTCGGAAAAAGCACCCGACTCCGCCCTCGTTCAGGGCTGGGTTCGCACCAAACGCGACTCAAAAGCTTTTTCCTTTATCGAACTGAACGACGGAAGCTGCCTCGCCAATTTGCAGATCGTAGCGGACGCAACTTTGCCGGAATACGAAGAAGCCGTCCTGCCGCTTACGACGGGAGCATCTGTCTCCGTCGAGGGAAAAGTCGTTTCCTCGCAGGGCAAAGGACAAACTTGGGAAATGCAGGCATCGAAAGTCACCCTGCTCGGAACTGCCGAGAGCGATTTCCCGCTTCAGAAAAAGGGACACTCGATGGAGTTTTTGCGGTCCATCGCCCATCTCCGTCCCCGTTCCAACCTTTTTGGTGCCGTCTTCCGGGTCCGCAGCCGGATGGCCTATGCGATCCACCAGTTTTTTCAGGAACGGGGATTTGTCTATGTTCACACGCCCATCATCACCGCATCTGACTGTGAGGGAGCCGGCGAGATGTTCCGGGTCGTGACAATGGACGGGGAAGAAGTTCGTGTAGGCGACGACGAATTTTTCGGGAAACCCTCCTACCTTACCGTTTCGGGCCAGCTCGAAGGGGAAACCTTCGCCTGCGCCCTCTCCAACATTTACACTTTCGGCCCCACTTTTCGGGCAGAGAATTCCCACACATCGCGACACGCCTCCGAGTTCTGGATGATCGAGCCCGAAATCGCCTTCTGTGATCTGGAGGGCGACATGAGTCTCGCAGAGGAAATGCTGAAATACCTCGTCAAAGACGCTCTCGAGAACTGCGCAGGTGATCTCGATTTTTTCAACCGATTCGTCGACAAAGGACTCGTGGAAAGGCTGGAGTTCGTGCGCGACCGGGAATTCCAGCGCATTTCCTACAGTGATGCGGTCACGTTGCTCAAGGAAAGCGGAGAAAAATTTGAATACCCGGTCAACTACGGACTGAATCTCCAATCCGAGCACGAACGCTGGCTCACCGAAACGCATTTCAAATGCCCTACCACCGTTTTTAACTACCCAAAAGAAATCAAACCATTCTACATGCGGAAAAACGATGACGGCAAAACGGTCGCGGCGATGGACCTCCTCGTCCCCGGGATCGGGGAAATCGTCGGGGGAAGTCAGCGCGAAGAGCGACTCGACGTGCTTCGGGAAAACATGAAATCACATGATCTCGACGAAGCGGACTACAGCTGGTATGTCGATCTGCGCCGCTACGGTACCGTCCCGCATGCCGGATTTGGCCTCGGGTTCGAGCGACTGCTCATGTTCGTCACCGGCGTGGCAAATATCCGTGACGTGATTCCCTTTCCCCGGACACCGGGTTCAGCGGAATTTTAAGATTCCGCCTTCAACTTTCGCAGTTCCATATCCACCTGCGCGAGGTAGTCGGACGTAGCCTTGAGGCGTTTCGTCGTTAACTTGGCGATGAACTCATAGAGAGCCGCGTAGAAAGGTGCGTTGTCATCCTTCGGCATGACGTGCTCAAGAAACTTCTGGTCCACAGCGAGACAGAAGCAATCGTCGACGGCGACAACCGATGCGGATCGTTTTTCATCATCCAGAGCTGCAAGCTCCCCGAAGATGTCACCGGTCTGGTTCATCGTCACCTACTGATCACCGCCCTTTACCACTGCAACCTCTCCGGCCAGCAGAATAAAAATTCGCGATGCCTCGTCGCCCTCGGCGATGATAACGTCACCCGGCTCGCACTCGATAAAAGCGGAGGCGTGGAGAACCTGATCGAGGTGTTCTTTCGAAAATGCCTGAACGAAAGGCACTTCCAGAAGCGTTTCCGGAACCTCGTTTTCGTCGTGGATGTAAGCGTATTCTTGCACGGTCGAACTATAGGATTTCCACCCGTTTCTGTCGAGTCAGGAATCCCGCACTTCGAGAATTTCACCGGGACACAAAAAAGCGGCGGAGTCGCCTCCGCCGCTTCGTGTTGATGAAATCAATTTTGTGTTTCGAGGGATCCCTTGTTAGGAGATGTGATAAGCAGGAGCACCGTGCTCTGCGATATCAAGTCCCTCAGCTTCTTCCTCTTCGCTCACGCGAACGCCCATGATGAGCTTGATGACGAAGAATACTGCGAAGGAGAAGATGAAGGCGAAAGCGTAGACTCCGATCACACCGATCAGCTGTGACATGAAGTTAGCCCCACCGAAGATTCCTACAGCGAGCGTTCCCCAGATACCGACAACACCGTGAACGGAGATGGCACCGACCGGATCGTCGATCTTGATCTTGTCGAAGAAGAGGATTGAGAATACTACGATGACACCACCGATTGCACCCATGAGGACAGCGATCCAGGGTTCAACAGAGTCAGCTCCGGCAGTGATACTGACAAGACCGGCAAGCAGTCCATTGAGGGCCATGGAAAGGTCAGGCTTCTTCAGAACGATCATGGAAGTGATGATCGACGAAACACCACCGGCAGCCGCAGCGAGAGCGGTAGTGGTGAAGACGAGGCCGAGAGGACCGGGGTTGGCAGAAAGAACTGATCCACCGTTGAATCCGAACCATCCGAAGAAGAGGAGGAACACACCGTCAGCTGCGAGAGGCATGCTGTGTCCGAGGATCGGCTTGATGCCGTCTTTCGTGTATTTGCCTTTACGGGGTCCGAGAATGAGGACACAGGCAAGAGCAGCAGCACCACCGAATCCGTGCACCACAGTGGATCCAGCGAAAT
>JAKSBG010000086.1 GCA_022361255.1 Verrucomicrobiales bacterium | reverse complement strand
GAAAAACTCGAGCTGCTCGAGAAACTCGAAGTCAGCGAGCACGACGACGATGCCGAACTCGTGCTGCTACTGCTGCTACTGCTGCTGCTGCTGCCGCCCCCATCGCCCGCCCCCCACCACCCGGACTCGAGAGAGCCGGACCACCCGCCAGACTCGGCGTAAAGAAATTGCCCAACTTGCCGATGTGATCCGTCGCAAAAGCCGCCATCTCCGCGTAGCTGATTTTATCGTTTACAAATGGATTGATGAAGTAGTTTCTCGGGTCTCTCATATTACTGTAGCTAGTAGGTTTCGATCCGAATCGTATATACCTGTCTACCCCATAGCAAGAATATATAGGTATTCGCAGGTATATTTGTTTCACAAAAAGGAAGAAGTATGATCCTGAGAGCGCACCTTTTGGAACGCGGAAGTACAGACCTCCGTTCGCAGGAAATGTCGATTCGTCAAAGCATGCGGACTACCCCGCATAAATCGCAGTCAGCAAAAACTGACCCGGAATGCCCGGAATCAGCCTCCCGGCCGATTAACTGCCACTTTCCGCGAAAGAAAATGCCGTCCAAATGGTGTGAATGCCGTTTTCCGTGGAGGAAAGGGCCATCTAAAGCGTTTGCATACGCTTTTCCGTGAGCGAAAACGCCATCTACATGGTTTGGATCCTGTTTTCCGTGAGCGAAAACGCCATCTACATGGTTTGGATACCGTATTCCGTCAGAGAAAATGCCTTCCAAACCGTTTGGATGCCCTTTTCCGTGAGAGAAAATGGCTTCCCTTTCATTTGGACGCCGCGTTCCGGAAATTCATCCGTATCTGCAGCGAAGGACTACGAGGGTTTGGGAACGTTTGAGAGCACTCAGCCCGATAAGGGAGCGCGATCTCGATTGCAGGGTAAAGATCTCTGAGTTCGGGAAGTCAATCAACTCGCAGCGGGACCGGTCTTGCCAGCGACACCTTGTTCTGCCTCGGTTTCGTTCTCTGGCTTTTCCCTTACAGTGATCCCAATGCTTCCCAATAGGTCAGCAGGTGGCGCCGAAAACTGGAAATTCATTTTGTCGTCAATGTTCGAATAACCGGTAGCTAGATTAAATTTCGCACGAGGATTAACCTCCGCCACTTCGGCAGCTAGATTCATAAAGAAGTTGTGAGCTTCGAGCAGATCTGGAGCGAATTCTGTTGCCACAAAATTTCCAAAATCACGTTGCAGGTATACATAATATTCCCGTGAGAGTGATAGAAGATCTAGATTCGCGTGTTCTTTTGTGAGCTTCGACTTTTCCCACCCTGAATAATTTTCAACCAGCCAATCGGGATCACACTCAACTGTCAATTTTACAGAATCGAGACCCACTTTTCGAGAGTAGTTACCAACAGGTAGTCCGCAATGTTGTGTGAAATTTCGCAGGTCTTGGAAGAATGCAAACGCCCATGAAGTATCTTCCAATTTACCAATGAACTCTCGAAACTCCTTTTTGCGGCCAGTCTTTCTGTGTTTTTGAATCCAGTGCTGCTTGAAGTGATCTAAAGTCGCTTTTGCGGCAGAGTGAAAGTTCAATTGAAGCCGATCTAACTCCACGGTTTGCTCCTCCTCGAGTCCGTTCGTTGCCACTAAGAGTGACTTAATGTAATCTGACCATTGAGCGTAATTACGAGATAGAATCGTAAAGAGCTTAAAACGCGCTTTGGCATCCGAAGATGTTTTTGCGTACTCGGCAACTTTTGAAACCTCTTCGTCTGTCAATTCACGTACTGGGATCACATTAATTCCAGGGCCAGTCACCCCGACGAGTGCGGGATATTTCCAATTTCCAGGATCCTTGTCCATTTTCAGGCAAAACGTAAAAGCCAATCGCTCGATAACGAGAGCGCGGCTGCGAGCGCAGAGTATAGAGACGAATCACGAAAGTCAATCGACTCCAAGCGAGTATTGAGTTGAGGAGGCGGACTTTTTCTGCCCAGATGTACGGGCAGTCCCATGATGTATTCATCTAGCATGAAATGGCAGCCGAGTAGGGGGATTCGAACCCCCGGCACCCGGAAAGGTGCTCTCGATTATCACTCGAGCGCATTAAACCACTCTGCCATACTTCCATCGACGGCCCCAAGTAAACTTGGCATCACCCGAAGATAACGTTTCCGGACCGATCTGCAGTAGAAATCTACTGGGCATCTAAGAGTCTCATGAAATTTTGGATCGTCAAGTTAGTTCGAAATTTAGAGGCGAAACCGAAATGCGCATTGCTTTCAGCAGAACGTTTTAGAGATACCAGCGTGATAGAGGACGGCAGTCGATCGAGGAAAGAATATCGAAGTTACTGGAAGGCATCAACTCGGAACGTTATCAGGCTTGGTATCCTCGCCTTGTTCGGCATTGGCGGATCCTTCGTCAGCGACGTGACAGTGGGTAAGTCCAGAAAGAACGGCAAAGAGCACGAAGCAACAGGTGTGGAGATCCGTAAAGCCCTGCGCACGCATTCCGTCAAACTCAGGTTCTGGAATCGGATGGCACGATTTAAACTCCGTCACAAATGAATCGATCTTCTTCTCCAACTGATCTTTCGATAACCGATGAGCTAGGCAATTACGTGCCGAGTTTAACTTCAATAGTGAGTCCCAGAGCCAATCGCCGTCACCTGGTCTTAGCGCCTTCGCAAGGTGAACACGCTGATAAAACGATAATCTTGCATTGTCGAGCGCCTTGGAATCTTCGCAGTGGTTGGAAATCCATGTAGTAAGGATTCCTTCGATAAGAAGGTGTGACTTGAGAAGGAGCAGTTCCGCATCGCCAGATTTGGGAAGCGAATCCTGGAACCGAATCAGATCTTCCGTTATTAGCTTTGCTGAATCCATTTTGAGCCGAACAGTATATTCACGAACGATTTTCCTCCCCTATCGGGCACTCACCCGCCGG
>JAKSBG010000230.1 GCA_022361255.1 Verrucomicrobiales bacterium | reverse complement strand
GTGCCTGACCGGCGGCTTAAAATAAGAAAGTAGCTGCATACCCCATTCGGAGGAAAAAAATGAGACCTAAAACATCTGACATAGATAAGCTGGAAGATGGCATCCGGGTTCGTTTAACCAAGCTTGAAAAACGTTTGTTGGTGAATCGAAGTAAAGGGGAAGGTTATCGAACAGTTAGCGATTTTTGCAGGGCTAAACTTGTGCGTAAACGTGAAACCAGAAAGATTGAAGTCAGTGAGGATTTTAAAAATATTACCCGGAACCTGGATTTTAACCTAAACAAACTGAGTGTGAATTTAAACCAGTTATCCAAAAGGGTAAACTCATTTGC
This sequence comes from Verrucomicrobiales bacterium, assembly GCA_022361255.1. Taxonomy (GTDB): domain Bacteria; phylum Verrucomicrobiota; class Verrucomicrobiia; order Verrucomicrobiales; family DEV007; genus Arctic95D-9. The sequence goes on along the minus strand of JAKSBG010000230.1, from coordinate 1,939 downwards.
GGGATATAATATTTCTGATGCTGACAGAGAACTACTTCATGATATTCAAGAGGAGATACAATATTGCTTTTCGGTGCTTCAACGATATATGGATAAAATAGATTCTGGCTAAAATGATCATCAAGATTCACCAAACGGTTAAGACAGAAAATGCCCTGATGTATAATGAGAGAAAAGTGAAAAATGGAGTGGCTGAGTTTTTCGATAGTGGAAATACTTTTTCTGCAAATCCTTTTCAGTACGATGAAATATATCGGTTAAAGATATTTGCAGATATAGAAAAAAACTCCAGGGTAAAGAATAAATGCCTGCACATAAGTGTTAATCCATCTAACAGCGATTATTCGAAACTTGGGGATGAAACAATCCGAAAAGAAATTGGCTCTTTATTGGAACACCTGGGTTATGAAAACCAACCTTATTTTGTTTACAAACATGCTGATTTGGAAAGGGTGCACTTTCATGTTGTTTCTACCAGGATAGACAAACTGTCTGGTAAGAAAATCAAGGACAGTAATGAACGGCAAAAGGTACAGCAGTTTATTAATGAACTTAATCAGAAATACGGGCTTAAAGGGAAGTATGAGAGGGAAGAGTTGGTATTTAGGTTCTCTCCCCGCAGCCGAAATATCAAACAGAGTTTAGAGGAGCTTTTTCAATATTTTAATGGACTGGATGAGATTACTTCCAAAGAGCTATATGAAGAAGCCCTGAGGCTATTCAATGTTGAAATCCGAAAGTCTAGAAGAGGGCATATTGTTGTGGTGACTGATGAAATAGGGAATCTGATCCGTTATCCTATTTGTTTGTCCAATTTTAAAAACTGCCCTGAGTTTTATGCAAGTTCAAATGAACGTGTGAGGAAAGAGCAGACATTGAAAACTTCACTATTTGAAAAATACAATCCATATAAATCCTTATTGAACGAAATGGTTTGGCAAAGCTTGATTTATAAGAGAGCAGATGCAAGAGATAAGAAACCTAGACTCAAAAAGAAGTCCCAAAAGAAGTACAGACAGAAAATGTGAATTAAAGCATGATATTATTATCTTATGTGCATTAATCAGTGATATTTTGTTAGCATCAATATATTTAATTATATTGTTTAATTATTTAATCAATGATTGGTACCCTGAGATTTTTAGATGCAAATATTATCATTTGATCTGAGATCTCAATTGATTGCCCTGTGGTATAATACACCATTATAATGAGCATTGATGTATAAAAAATATAAATAACAAAGCTTAATTATGGAAATCAAGTTTGTCGATATCTCCAATTTCAGAAAACTAAAACATTGCAGAGTTGAATTTTCTTCAAAAGAAACATTATTCGTTGGGGCGAATAATAGTGGGAAAACCAGTGCCATGGATGCCTTAATATTGTTCCTAAAAGCCAAAAACAAATTTTCTACCAGAGATTTTACACTTTCTAACTGGAAGAATCTAAATTCAATTGGAAATACATGGAGTAAGGCTCAAAAAAAAGAGGATGTTGACCTCACAATTAAGCCATGGGAAGATCATATCCCTTTTATAGATGTTTGGTTAGATGTTAAACCTAATGAAATACATTATATCCATCATTTGATCCCAACACTAGACTGGGATGGTGGATTGCTTGGTGTAAGATTACGATATGAACCTAATGATATTGAGAACCTATATATTGATTTTTTGGACAAGACTAATAAATCGAACGCCGTTATTCAAAGTCGGAAAACTCAAAATGGTGGGTTTAAAATGTGGCCTAAAGACATGTGGGATTTTTTGGATAAGAACATCAATACCTATTTCTCCGTGAACGCATACCTGCTAAATCCAGAGAAGATAGAAAGTGTGCAAAAACTACCCGACAATAGTCTACCTTTGGATTCAGATGCATTTAACGGATTAATCAAAGTCGATATTATAAACGCTCAGAGAGGTTTTTCTGG
>JAKSBG010000089.1 GCA_022361255.1 Verrucomicrobiales bacterium | reverse complement strand
TGCCGAACAGGGCATCGCAAGCAGTTTCCCGTCATACCGGCATGACAGGTCGAGAATCCGCGGCGCCAGGTCCTTCATGTCCAGGCCTTCGATTCGAGTTTCTGGGGCGGCCACGGTCTCGGTCAGGTCCACCGGCCAATCGTTCACTGACATTAATCCCACATCGAAGGCCTGCGTCATTACGACATCATACTCACTGCCCCCGGCTTGAAACATGTTTATGTATTTTTTCCGAACCGTGACGTTGTCGAAGGTATGAACTTCCAGCGCAACTCCCGTTTCCTCTTCAAACTGGTCGCGAATTTCCTTCAGCCCCCACATGGGCGAGTAATCTTCGCCGATAATTTGTAGAGTGATTTTCGCGCTTTCCTTTTTGCCCTGATTCATCAAGATGATTCCGGCGAAAATTATAGATAGCACGATGATGCCCGTGATTAGCCCTTTTCTGTTGTTTTTCATCAGTTAATTAGGTTTGCTTTTGTGAACTCTGTTATATTCCCAGTTTAGTTCTCAGTTCTTCTGACATCTTACTGATAAGTTCCTGTGGCCTTGGCTCCCTGTGCATCCAGAATCCACGGTGTACTGAATCTCGCAATGCTCTAAGGAAGACTCCGTAATTGAGATGGGCCTGTCGAGAGGCCTCCTGATCTTTCTCCTCCCTGTCCTCGGAAAATAGGACCCGGTCATGCAGATGCAGAGCCTCCTCAACGAGGGGTGTCGACGCGGAAGGAAATCCTCGCCGCAGGAGCTCTCGCTGAATCTCCTGGTTCAGCAGTAGATCGGTAAACGCCAGAGCTACCCTCAGTCGGGACTCGCAGTCCTCCTTGTGATCTTGTTTCGGGTACGTAAGCAACCAGCCATGCTTGACGTGGCGGCGACCGTGCTCAACATACTGGGGCACAGGCGCAAGGCAGAGCTTCACATTGGCGGGAGGTCCGCGATCCTCATCATATGGCGTACATTTCGGCTTGTTCAGTCGGGACGCATTTGGATACCCGCTTCTTGACCAGCCAAACCAGAAGGCGTCCGTCCAGCCGATGAACATCCCGACCTCTCCGTCGGCAAACTTCCGATACAAATCGGACATCCCAAGTTCTCCCATGGAAGTGCCAGTCCCCATGGAATCAATAAGCTCCTGCAAAGTCTCGAATGCCTCGCCCTCTACTTCACTGGGAACTTCAGTACTCCCGAGTGCAGCCACGATGTTCAGCCATTCGTAAAACACCCCTCTCCCCTTGGTGGCAATTCCGTAAGGGCGGAACCCATTGAGATCGCAACCCGGTGTTTTCATGGCGCTCTTCAAGAAAGAGAACAGGTTCGGCCAGTTGCTCGGAATCGAGGTTGTAAAACTTTCTGGGACGATCCACTCCTGACAATGTTCTAAAAAAACCCGATTCGCACAGAGGACCGTCGTAGTGTTTGAAAACGGGAGAGAAGTGATTCTACCTCGCACACTGCAATCTTCCCGCCATCCCGGGAAACTTGTATCAAGAGAACGAAGCGAGATCGGACTCTTGCCTGGGATCAAAGTTTTTAAATCACTGAGATCGAAAACCTGATTCACCAGGTCTGCATTGCTTTGCCCCCCAACGATGAGATGGTTCACATAGTCCTCAGGAAATTGAAGGATGTCTGAGTAAGGTCCAACGTCTCCTCTGACAAATTTATCCCATTCAGCATCATCTTCCGAGGCTGATTGAAACTCAATAATGAGAGGCTCCTCGTACTCCACCGAAAACTTTGCATCCCCCGATTCCGTCACGCTTATTTCGGTGAGAGCCAGGACAGAACTGCAAAAATAGCGGATATACGGTGCGCAGGCATCTTCGAGGGAAATCTTCAGGGGACACTGGGAAAAAGTGTTCGATTTGAGTTTGTCCCGAAAACTCGATACGCGGGTCTCCAGACTATCAACGCGCGAGGTGGAAAGACTGGGGCGATAGTCGCAAATCGCATCGGCAATCTTTCGATATTCCTCGGAGATTCGAGAATTGGGATACAAATCAAGAAAATAGGACTCCTCGTAAGCCGCCAGATCGACATATGGAATGGAAAAATCAATATCAGTGGGTAGGCGAAATATATAGTGGTTTTCTTTTGCCTCATCTCGCTCGGCACTCATTCTTGCGAGCCGCTCCCGCACCCTCAGTAGGCGATCCTCAAGGAACTGAGGATTGACGGTAGGCACCGGACTCGCCACCAGGAAGACGGGAGCCTCCTGCAAGGGTTTCCCGATCGGCCAGTTCAACGGAGCCAGGCTGCCATCCAGATTTTGTTCGTTCAGCCCCATGAAGAGAAGCAGAGCTTGAGGAAGCCCCATGAACACCGTTGGAAAGCTGGCACCCAATCCGGTCCGGGCGTCAATCAGCAGGTAGTCCAACTGGCAGAGTTCAATAAAGGCTGTTGCCACACAATGAAGAAAAGGTGTGGACTCTCTGCCGGTATCTCCTCTCAAGAATTGGTTGAATCTTGACGCCGCCTCAAAGTGTTCCGGCGATGAGGAGTGGTCTTCGTTGATGGCGGGCATGAGGAACACCCCTCCTGAAACCGCCTCCCCTGAAGGCGATGCAACTGCGATATGATCCGCGATGTGACTACGAACAAATTCCGCCCAATCTTGCGCTTGCAGGTTCTCCGAGGTTTTTAAGAACAAATCGAGCACCCCATGGGTCACTTTTCGGCGATTCAGATTTTCCAGTGCTCCGAAATCGTAGTGAACCAGCCCGGGAGCTTCGGTGTCGAGGTCAATAACCCCAACACGAAAACCTCTTCGGGCGGCCAAGTAGCGAGCCACATTCGCCACGCACATCGTCCTACCGTTCCCTCCCTTGTGGGAAAACGCAGTCAGAATAAGAGCGTGATTCGGTTTCATATGCTGCCGACTTTCTTTAGCCATTCGTAAAAATTAGCTGGCGATCATTTCATCCGCCTCTTCCGGTATTCCTGATTGATGCTGATAAAGGCAAACTTCAACACTACCATTGCCAAAAGTCACCATTTTACGGCTAGCAGCAAATTCGATTTGATTTTCGGGAACCGGGTTGGGATCGACGGGACTTGGTTCGGGATCATCGGAGGGTAGTTGCTCATCTGAGGGCAGCTGCAACTTGGCAATCCATTCACCGGCACAAGGGGATTCGGCCCATTCTCGAATCTCATCCGCACAATCATTCAAGCGATCGAGAAGAAACGCATCCAGATTGCCTTCCTCCTCGAAGGGAGTTTCCAGGTCCTCAGCCACCTCAATCGGGACGGAGAAGCTGGACAGCTTCTCACCGAGTTTCTCAACCGCTTCACGTGAACCTACGCTCAGGAAAACCTGATCTCCCGGAGTCGCCCGCGCAGCGCCCTTCCCATCCATCTGGCGGTCGCCCGGATTGCGATCTTGAACTCCCGTCACCGACTGAGGACTCACCAGATCCGCCAGCAACAAGGTTGTATAACGAGCCAGCGTATCGAAATCCGAGATCCCGTAGAAGACCATCAAATGCAGAGCCAACAAGTCTCGGCAACTACTCAAAACAACTTCCGCCTCGGTCGGCTTCAATCCGGCGAAGCACTTCGTGATTGCTGAAGAAAGCCTCCAGAGCTGGCGTTCGCGGCTGGAGAGTTCCAGCGGCACTAAGCCGACCGGCGTTTCCCGGAAGTCTCCGTTCACCCCATTTCCCGAATCCCGAACGTTGTTGTTAGCTAGTACGGGACTCAAGTTCAGCTTACCAAGTGCGCTCGCCAGTTTCGTAGTCGAGACCACATTCGCCTTCTCATCGTCCAACGCACCGTCTTTAAGGATGACGCGTACCGCATCTGTCATTCGGGCGGGATCAAGATCTGCATCTTCACAGAAATGGGACTGAACTCGGTACCCGTTCAGGAATGCGTCGATAAGAAGACGCAGGGGATGAGTTTTGATCACTTGAATTCGTTCCTCAGGCTTGGATTCGCACCGAATATTCAACCGGTAAAAACAGTCTCGAAAGACTTCGCCCACCGGTCCCTTGAGGATTTCCGATGCCGCAGCCGGCCTCACCGCAAGGCTCCAAATCGTTTCCCGCGCCTCCTTCGCATAATCCTTTGCTGCCTTGAGACAGAGCTTTTTGTCCTCCTCCTCCGAATTTCCAGACGCCTCATCAATCTGCATCGCAAATCGCTCGTAAACACCGACGATGGTGAGCGAGAGTTGCAGAAGATGAGGAGGGAGAGCAAGAAGATCTATGCTCTCGCCCAGGAGAGTCTTGTAAGAGTTCACTGATACTGGACGGTTTGAGTTTACGATCCAGTCACGATTAACTGGATTAATTGCAAATTTCGCAACCCCAGGTTCGAAATCAACCAAATTTTTGCAAATATGGCAATTTTATGTGTAATACAAGAAATTCTCTCCAAGCTCAGATAGGCTCTAATCACTGCGTTTTCCGCTGACGCCGCCCGGCTTCAATTTGCCCCTTGCGCGGCGAATTCTAAAACCCCTGCATACAGCTTGTCGTGGACTTCCTCGCCGCGCTTGAAAGAAGCAGCAAACACGGAGTTCGTCATCATGATGTCCCGGATTTCCTCGGCAAGCTTCCGATGCTCCTCTTCCTCGATCAGATGAACCTGCAGAAAGGGTCCATCAGCGAGCAACTGGCAATCGCGGGCGGCCTCCATTTCTTCTATGGATCCCTGCTCGTTCCGGCAAAGTAGTCCGAGAAGCTCGACAGGGTCTTCGACTGCCATGGCGCCGGCGCAGAATCGATCAAAGGGGCGGTTCTCAGCATCAGCCGTTGTCACATTCGGGTGGTCGCGGAGAAACATCTCCGTGTGATTCTCTCCCAGATCACCTTCCAATGTTATTTGGGCCAGTTTGATCCGCGCTTCCGCTAGCAGCCGGGCTTTCTCGTTTTCTCCATGTATATAGGCTGACGAAATTTCCTGCTGGAGGGCGTCCAGAACCCGGGACAGCAGCAGGGGAAAATAGGCCGGCACGGGCCAGAACGCACGTCCCGAACTATCGCAATAGTCAGGATAGTTCGCAGCGAACTGGCGCAGCACGGTGCCCATCACGGAATCCGAGGCTTCTTGGGAAGTATGAGGAATCTCTAACATGCCAAACTATTTAATCAATTTTAACTATTCTACGTCAAACAAACCACGCAATCACTTGAAATTCCACTCAGAGCTCTCCCCAGCTAAACGAACAATTTTGAAATCACTTCTGTTTCCCATTCCTTTTCCGCCAACTGGAGATCAAACTCCTCTTCTTCAGGGTGCCGGAGATAAAACGCCGGCGAAGAGAGGATTCTCCATGGGTATGGCAGCCCGCGACGATCGCCCATTTCATATTGAGCGGCTATCCACTCGGCGGCCCGGTGCCTCAAATCGGTCGGATCGCAGGGGCCATCACGGTGCACGGGATACCTCGAACCGCACGAGCACCAATCACCGCGAGGCGCCGTATTCGGGGAGTACTCCCCATAGCTGATTTCCCCAATATCAGAGCGAGCATCCGGTTCCTTGAAGTGACTGTGCTCCAGCATCACCAGTGTTTTTCCATCATCAACGAATAGCTCCCCATCCTCTGAGGCCTCCATCACGCCGAGAAAGCATGCCCCGAACAGGAATCGGGCACGACCATAGATATTAATCAGCAGCGAGCTTCCTCCCTCCATATTCGACTCCAGCAAGAGCGTCGCTCCGAAGAAATCTGTTTCCACGGCGTCCATTTCCTCCGCGAGAACCCTTTTCTGCGCCGGATTTGATGAAGCCGATCGCAACACGCCCTGCAAGTCAGCAACAACCGCAGCAGCACTTCCCCCTGTGGAACTCCGAATTCGCCAGACTCGCCCGAATTCGTGAGTTATCGGTGATTCACTTTCCGGGAAAAAGAGATGAGCAGACCGGGATTGGGCTGATACCAGTTCACAGAACACACTTTCCTGGAAGAGCGTCTCGCACCCGCTCAATATAAAAGACGAGAGCTCCTTGCTGGAAGCCCAAGCAGATTTCGGATAGGTTCCGCAGACGTTGACTTCGGGCGTCCATTCCAACTCCATCAGGTCGACATATTCCGGGGGGCCGCCAAATGACTCATACCACCCGAGGCTTAACTCGGTCCTGGACGCCCCCTCGAGCAGGCCGTCAAATCGCCCGGGGAAGACCACCCCTTCCTCTTCCCTATTGGAGAACGCAGACGTAGCCCCTACGCCCTCGAGAATCTCACCAACCAGATCTCGATTTAGATCCGGGCACACTTCGGCCAGCAGTGCCATCATGTTCTCTTGATTGTAGGCCCGCACCCAGCCTCTGGCCCGCCTCCGCTCACAGGGCTCGACTTTCGGACACCAGTAAATATTCACCTCAGCGGCCTCCTCGAACGCCTCGTCGAAGCGCGCTGAATTCGCACATTCAGATTTCATTGCCGGACTGCGGAGTCATGCGGGGATGGGACCATTGGACGGGGAATAGAAACTGGTGCTCCTCCAGTGTCAACTCTGCCCCTGAAAATCCTATTGCGCATTTAGCAAAATCTAAACACTTCCTGTGACATAAAATTGCAAAATAAGCAATATTTCTTGCATTTTGAAATCAAATTGCGTATTTTGCAATAATTATGCGGACGGCATATCTACCCCACCCATCTGAAGAACCAATTTCCCAAAACTCCACCGTCGAAACCAGCTCCGATAGCCCAATGCCTCTCATCCCCTCCGTGCACTGAACACCTGACCCCGCGCCGAATGAATCTCTCTCGTTTTGCCTCAGATCCGAAAACCGCTCAAAATCAAATCTCTCGCTGGTTTCACTTCTTCGCCACCTCATGTCACCGGCGCGGAGAGAACTCGATTCGCCGGATCGCGTTTCCGCAACCACGTTTCGTCAAGGCGGGGGCAATATCTCCTGATTCGCGGCCACTCCTCTGGGCGGCTGCCGAGCAAGTTCGCTCCGCAAACCTCGAGGCGCTCCATCACACCGACAAGGAACTGCGCCGCCGCCTCGCATCGCTCACGAAGCCTCTTGAGGGTGCCCCTAGCGCCACGGATCGGGCCTTCCTCGTAGACCGGGCGAAAGTCGCGCCAGAAGCCGCGATGGAGGCTCTGGCCCTCGCGCACGGAGCGTCCGTGACTTCGCTTTTCCTGGCCGGGGAGCGCCACGAACGTCTCGCGCTGGTGATCGAACACGTCGCAGAACTAGCCGAGTTGGCGGCAGAAGAAGGCACGCGATCAGTCGGGGAAAAAGCGCTTGCCAGCGGTAAGAGCAAACTGCCTGAACGTCTTGAGGGTGGCGAGCCTCACCCTATGATCTGGCTGGGGCACCATCTGATCAGACGCTGGGTCACAATTCACCAGGTATATTTCGCCACGATGTCGGCCGCCGCTCTGGCGATGCGCCTGGCTCGCGCTGCCCTCGAGGCGGGTCACGAGGAGCGCGGTCTCATTTTCACAGGAGTAGCCGAGGCATTGCTCCGAGATGGTGTAGAGCTCTTTTCGCTGACCCCGACGGGCCTTCGATACCGTCTTTTTCTGAGACCCTACATGGCCTCTATTGCCCCCGGTTTGAGCGGCGGTGAAGGCACGGAACATCAAGTTTTCATCCAGGACTACCGCCGCCTTATCTCATTCGATTCCGACCGTCCATGCGTCATGGCGGCGCTGGGAACACTCCGTGGGTCTTACGCCCTCGCATTCGACCACCATCGGACCGTGTGCGCCCACGCAGTAGGACAGCAGAACGGCTCTCTCAAGAATCCCGATCATGGCGCGCCCGAGGTGCTCGGAAAGTTGAAAGCGTCACGCACATCGCGATGCCCGATGCATCGGTTTCTCAATCTCTTCACAAGTCAATCGAAATGACATCCATGAAAAAAAGCATTCACATCCTCGAAACCATCCGTCTAAAGCCCGAATTTTGCACGCCCGAGGCGGCGTTGAAGGCCGCACAAGCATATGATGATTCGGTCGACGACCACGGCCATGCCGCTACCGGCCACATCGATCACGCCCACTTCTACTTCGACGAATCCGAGGGCGTTCTCCGCATCACCTACCCCTGGGCGGACCGTCTGTCCTTCAAGGCACTGATCGAGGGAGAGGACGCGGGCGGCCTCCTTGACGAATGGCACACCAAATACGCAGAGGGGCCCCGCTCCATCTCCGTTACCGAAGAACTCCCAGTCGAAGTTTGAAATGAACAACGCAAGCCACATCTCTCTCAGCGGAAAGCGCGCGCTGGTGACTGCCAGCTCCCAAGGCATTGGGGAAGCGATCGCGGTTGGTCTCGCGCGTGCTGGCAGTTCCGTAGCAGTGAACTACCACTCCAGCGAACAGGCTGCGCGGGAGACCGTCGCCCGCTGCGAAGCGCATGGACCCGGGCATATTGCAGTACATGGTGACGCCCTTGAGGAAGCGAACACGATCTGGACGGCTGCCTCGGAGGAGATGGGTCGCCCTCCAAATATCCTTGTATGTAATTATGGCCCCTTTCACTTCGGAAAGGTGTCGGACATGTCGGCCAATGAGTTTGAGAGCATCGTCTCTGCGAACCTTTTCAGCGCTCATCGGATGGTGGCGCGAGCCTTGCCTGACCTCTGCCCCGGCGGAACGATCATCCTTATCGGGCTCAGCTGCGTGGCGGACGAGCTCCAGGCGGCACCCAACGTCGCCCCTTACGCAATCGGCAAAGC
>JAKSBG010000328.1 GCA_022361255.1 Verrucomicrobiales bacterium | reverse complement strand
GATCCAGCGATCAGGCGAGACTTTGCACCTCATGGCCGAAGAAATCCGGGCATTGCGGACAGGCGATGCGCTACCGGCAAGGGCGTCACATGATTTTCATTGAGGGGCAGCGGAAAATGCCCGTGACATTCGATCCTGCTCCGCCCTACTGATTTGAAGCTCGTCCGCTACAGCGCGCCAGGTGGAAACGGTTATTCTGACCTCATCCAGAATTGCCTCTGCCTCAGAACCGGAAAGTCGAAAGTATTTTGCTACGTCCATCACAAGATCGAAACTCAAAGAGTTATCGGTCTCAGAAATGTTCAAGCTAAGACCGACTCCATCAGGATCGGGATTAATATCGTAAGCCGGGGAAAGTCGCCAGCCTTCGTCTGTTAGGATAAATCCATGATTGCGCAGGTGATCGTCTGTGTTGCGGATCGCAATCGAAAAAACGATTCGTTTCCACAACTGCGGCAAGTCCTCTCCGGGATTTGCTCCATGCCTGATCAGCCATTCCGCAATCTCCAGATAACTGGCTCCGACTTGCGCACCATCGCCGTCGTTGTATCCGAGCATTGTCATAGCCGAAGCGAAATGAATCCGCCGGACCGACCCCGCTTTTAACATTCGATCAAACCGTTTTGTCAGGAAAGTTCGATATCCCTTCCCGAACGCTTCGAACTTTGACTCCGCCATCTCTACACCTGCTGATACGGCGAGACGGAAAGCCAACATTTCCCAGGTCGCGACATCGCGATCATCATTGCGCCCGGGAAACTTTGCGATCCAGAGCTGCCCTGCATCATCTCTGACTCCCGCTTTGGGTCGTGCACCTCCAAGTGAAGAGCCGGGAGCAATCATGAGGCTCAGCCATTTTAAGTAGTTAGCGTCAACCTTCGGATCATCCTGTTGCAACTTCCAGCTTGCCTGCTGGAGTTCCCGTAAAGAGGCCCACGGCGGCGCGGTCATAGAGTCGTCAGCACTGAGCCAGTGGCAACTGCTCCCGGTCGCACAAAAACGCAGAGCACCTAATCGTTGTTCGTCATGGACCCCAAGCAAATAGTCCAGTTCACCAAGCCGTCTTTCCGATCGCGATTCCTCGCGTGCCCGGATTGCCTCCCGACGTTGCATGAGCATCCGACCCCAGCGGTCCGGCGAGGAGTCGAGAAAAATTCCAAAGTTGGGACGACTCTCGGCATCAAGAAATTGCGGCCCTTCAAGAAACTGCAAATCCGGATCCAGCGGAATCCCGGTGGCGTGTTCCAGCCAGGATTGATCATACTCGAAAGAAAAGACTTCTTTCCCGCGGGTCTCGATGGAACGCAAAATCCCCATCAGCAAGGGATCCTCCACGCTGTGCCAATCAGCCCAAACCTCAATCTCCCGGCTCATGACTCTGCTGTCTTTCGCGGAGCACGCTTTCTCGTCACGGTGAGACCTGCATCCTGTAGTTTACGACCGAGCGGATCGTTTTCTGCCAGGGCAAAGAAGTCATTCTCCAATCCGAGCACAATCAAGACTTGCAGCAAATTACCCAGGGCCGTGCTGGGATCACCGCTTTCCACTTTCTGCAAAGTCGTCCGACTGATCCCGGCACGATCAGCAACCTGCTGCGCGCTCAGCTTACGGCGCAGTCTCGCAAGACGTACGTTTTCACCGACTCCAGAGAGAAGGCGGCTGTGTTTTGGTAGGAGTGTTGTCGCTTTACGGCCCATTAAATCATGCAAAAATACCATGTAGTGACTAGTTTAGCAATCATTAAAGGGGAATCCTGTTAGGAAAGAGAAAAAATGATGCGGTTGACTCGGTTTTGCAAAAATAACAGCTAAAGAAAATAATATTGAATTATATGGTAATTATAATATTTTATGAATTTCCGCATGAAACTAGAGCAATGCAGGTCAGACTTGAAGCGAAAGCTCTCAATCGAGGGAGGGAGTAGAATCAGGGTTGAGCAATCCGTTGGAAAGTCAAAATCGAGTGAAGTAATTCATATTTCTACGCTTCGAAGTGGTTCAGATCGCATATCAGCGGAAAAGAAATGGTATAAGAGCAACATGGCGATTGGGTTCGCTCTTTCAGTGCCGGTTTTTGCCATAGGACTCTATTCACTGATAACTGGAAGCGCGTTTACGAGCGATGACAAATTTGGTGAGAGCATCATTATGATCGCAATTGCCCCGGTATTTTTCGGATTGCTGATTATGGAGATCGTCAAAGCGAAGAGGTATGCCGGTGACAAATACGTTTTCTACGACGAAATGTCGGGTCAGGCTCGACTATGGCTCTTTTGCGAAAATCCAAGCGAAAAAGACGCAGATGAATTTCGCGATACATTGGAAGGGCTTGTTCTTGAGTTCAAAACAGACGAGGCAACTTATTGCGAAGAAGATGATCTTGCAGCAGAACTCAATAACTTAGCCGCTCTAGTTAAAGCTGGAGCACTCTCCGAGAAGGAATTTGCTCAAGCGAAGCATTCACTCCTGGGATCATAGATTGATGGAGTTTCACTGCAAAAAACTAGAAGAAATCGACATGGCAAAGGAGAACACTGGGAGTAAGGGCGCAATTGGTGCCGAGCTGATTCAGAAGGCGCGTAAATACGAAACTCGGTTCACCCTGGTATCGGAAAAAGAAATTGAAGTCGAGGTGTCATCGAAAAATGAAGGGAGAACCTCTCGCGTCAATCTCAGTATGCTGAATGCGCCCCCTATGAGCACCCGCTATAAAGCGCGGTTGCTTAACAAGGAGATGTTTTTGACCCTAAGTGTCGTCACAATCTGCCTTGTTTCATCAATGATCTCGCACAATTTGGAAATCCCTTTCCTCGTCGGGATGTTTCTGTTTGGTGCCGCGATATTCCTCGGAATTTCTTTTTATTATTTCCGCAAGTTACAAGCTTCGAGCTACAACGTTCGGGTTTATGAAGATAAACTGGGGCGATCGACCATAGTTCTTGATGCCGATAAGCCGTCGCAAAAAGAAGTAGAGGAGTTTTGTGTTAAGCTTAATCAAGCGATCTTATCGCAAACGCCCAACTCGATCGCGTTCGGAGACGCTGACTCGATCTCTGCGAGAATCGCCAGACTTAATGATTTGAAAAACGATGGTGTGCTGTCAGATGAGGAGTTTGAAAGTGCCAAACTACGAGTTCTAAACACACCGAAAGCAGAAGAACGAAAAATCGGGTTTCAAGTCGGTGCTTGAGTGATTCAGCCTTCAGAGAGAATGCTGACTCTCCCTGTATACTGGAAATGTAGTTCCGTTTTCAATGGTTTTAGATGACACCAAAAAACGGCGTTCTCTCAAACGCCATCATCCTTGACTGAAAATACTGAATCGGTGAAGCGCCCCCCTTCGCTACACCGATCACATTCTGCTGTCATGAAAAGATTGCTTTCAAGGAAGGCAGCGGAATTAGCTTACTACAGACAGGGGATGCGCTACCGGCAGGGGCGTCACATGATTTTCATTGAAGAGGCATGTGAACAAATTACCGGACCCAAAAACGGAGGGTCGGCGTCCTCGCCGACTGCGGGATGGAGGAGGGTTTCAGATTTGACGCTTCGGGCGAACTTTGCACTGCAGTCACGGCGGACCGTGACCCTCCAACTGCACGAAAAGCGACGCCCTTTCGAGCGCCGCTTTGTGAAAAGCAAATTCTTCGCGGTTGGAATTGTCTCTGAATCCGATACATCGGCGGCGAACTACTTCGCTGCCTCGATCGCTTTCTGCAGCTGATCGAGGGCTGCTTTCGTTTCGGCGGCGACTTTCGATGCCTTCTCGTGATTGGTTTTCAGAGCTTCCGCTTTCTTCGTAGCTTCAGCGACGGCTTTGATTGCAGCGTCGAGCTGCGCCTTGGCATCGGTGGCACGCTTGGCGGAGGCGTCCGCTGCCCCTTTCAGTTCGGCAAGGGCCTTGTCGAACATGGGATCAATCGCGGGCTTGGGTGCCGGTTTTGCGCCGGGCTTGGGTGCCGGCGTGGTCGGCTTGGGAGCGGGTTTCGGAGCAGGCTTGGGCTCCGGTTTAGGTGCGGGCTTCGCCGGGGCGGCGGGCGCTGCCCCCTTTGTGTTGGCTGCAAGTGCGACCGGCTCAACCTTGCTGGCTTTCCAACCGGTATTGGCATCGAGACCGGGAATGGCGGCGGCGAGCTTGGTCGCTCCGGCGTCGGTAACCTTGCTTTGCCAGAGGAAGATTTTTTTCAGGTTCTTGAGGCCGGCGAGCTTCATGATCCCGGCATCGGTGACCTGCGTTCCATAGAGGTTCAGGTATTCGAGATTGGTCAGTCCTTTGAGGTGCTCGAGCCCGGCATCCGTCACTTTGGTGTTTTCGAGATGCAGGCGGGTGAGTCCTTTCATGCCGGCAAGGTGGGCAAGACCTTTGTCAGTGACCTGCGTGCGGGCAAGGTCAACCCATTTGACCTGCGCGGAAACCGGCTTGAGCGCAGCAAGACCGTCGTCGGAGAATTCTTTCGCGACATTCAGCGCACTGAAACGAAGTTCCGGCGTGTCCTGAGCAATCGCCATGAGGGAGGCACCGGATTTTTCCACATTGCCAATGGTCTCGGCGATGGTTTTTTCCTGCTCGGGGGTGAGCTTCATTTTATCGGCTTCGGCGACTTTCTCTTCGACCTTGGGCAGGTTGCCGATGACATGGGCGATTGCGGCATTGGTTTTTTCGTCCGGCTTGAGCGAACCGATTGTCGCATCGCCGCTGGCGCCTGATTGAATCCAGAAGGCGAGAACTGCCGTTTCCTGCGCGGTGAGCTGGTCTTTGCCTTCCGGCGGCATGTGCTCGTCATCGTCGAGAGGAAGATAAACCCGCTGAATCAAAGAGCTGTCGGCCACTTTTCCGGGAATGACGGACTCGCCCTCGCTGCCGCCTTTCATAACCATCTCGAGAGTATCGACACGGAGTTTGCCTTTTTGCTTTTCGTCCCCGTGGCAGCCGGCGCACTTGGCGGTCAAAATCGGCTGAACGAGTTCAGGGTAGAGCTTTTTACTGTTGTTGTCGGCTGTCGCACTGGACAGGGACACTGCAGAGAAAGCGGCGAGCAAGGCAGGAATAGAAAATCTCATGAAAATGACTTTTGTAAGAATCAACGCAAAGTATCCCGATCGCAGAGCGGGAAATCAAGAAACAATGGGGTAAGTGATCATGGGAAGGTGCGGGCAAAGAAGTTGAGAAGTAAAGAAGTTGGAAGTAGAGGATTGACACTACGAACGCGTTTGATGGAAGAGCAGGTTTTGGAAGAATTGGGAGACGGGGATTTCGGTCCTCTTGTCGCTGCATTCTACCGGCGAGTGCGCGAAGATGATCTGATCGGACCGATGTATCCGGACAAGGACTGGGAAGGGGCGGAGAAACGACTCGCCGATTTTCTGCGGTTCCGCTTCGGGGTGAATGATGACTACACCCGCGAGCGCGGGCACCCCCGACTGAGAATGAGGCATATGCCGTTTTCGATCGGGGAAGCGGAACGGGATCGCTGGCTGCTCCTGATGGGAGCGGCGATGGATGAAGTCGAGGTAAAAGGGGAAGGGCGTGAATTACTGGAAGCCTTTTTCGCTCAGGTCGCCGACTTCATGCGGAACCGACCGGGTTAGCCGGAGAGAGTTAACCCTGTTTGGTCGGGCATCGAACCCTGTTGGATCCTGCGGTGAACCGTCTTTATCGAGAGAGATCGCGTATGTTTTGAACCGGGTCGCACTGATGATTTCTGATGGCGGCTTCGCTGGTGCGGGATTAATCAACTTCCCGGTAGGGCGAGGCGAATTGCTCGACGAACAAACCTCTCGCTTCGGTTCGTTTGATCACTTCTTCATCAATTGCGGGACAGCCCAGATACATGTAAAAATCCCAGCCGATGTGAATGAAGCCGTCATCAGCTTCAATTTTGCACCAAAACTCAGACCGCAGGAGGGAGCGAACGAGCGCAGGGATGTCGAATTTTGGAATGCCCTCTTTTTCCGCGAAGGTGCAGTTTCCATTCGGCGCCTGAAGATCGGTTACTCTTGCGAATGGTGATCGCCAGGTCCCGGTGAAATCAGCAGCTGACTGCAGGTAGGCATTCTCGACCCGCTCGTATTCTTCCAGCGAAACCCGCTTTCCCACATCGGAGAACTCAGTCCACTCGTCCAGCAGGTATTCTCCGGCGGCATTCCGGTTTTCAGGATTGTATTTGGTGACGCGGAATTCGTGCATCCTTTGAAATGGAGACAGCGCAGCGAATCAGCGCGCGCTCATCTACACATCGCAAAGCTGTGCGGCGTGGCGAAGCGCGGTGACGGGATCGTCCCAGGTAGGAATGAATTCCTGGGCGACGAAGCCATTGTAGCCGGTTTTGATGATTTCTTTGAGAATGGGTGGGTAGTTGATCTCCTGGGTGTCGTCCATTTCGGCACGACCGGGGTTTCCGGCGGTGTGGTAGTGACCAATGAAATCTTTGTATTGCCGGATGCGCCGGATCACATCTCCGTTCATGACGGACACGTGGTAGATGTCGAAAAGGAGTTTGAAGTTCTCTGACCCGACACGCTTGATAAGATCGATGCAGAAGTCGACGTCGTCACCGAAGTAACCCGGGTGGCCCTTCATGGGATGGGTATCGTCGCGTGAGTTCAAGTGTTCGAGCACGAGGGTGATGCCGGCTTTCTCCGCTTTCGGCAGAACTTCCTTCCAGGTATCAACGCAGCGCTGTGCGGCTTTTTCTTTGTCCATCCCGTCGAAACTCATGCCGGTAAAGGTGATCACGCTGGGGCAGCCTACTTCAACGGCGACGTCGATGGCTTCGTTCAGCTTGCTTACGACTTCATCGTGATTCTCCGGATTGCAGGGGCCCTTGGCGAAGCCGTGGCTGCCGATCAGTGAGATATCGAGTCCGAGCTTTTTCACTTCCGGGTAGGCTTCACGCGGAATTCCCTCCATGCCGGCAAAACCGAGTGCCTTGCAGTGTTGGGCGAGCTCGACCGCAGTAAAGTGATCGCGGAAGCACCAGCCCATGATGGACTGCCGGATCCGGCCGTTTTTGATGACAAATTCGGGATCGACGTCAGCTCGCTTGAGCTGGGCGATAAGTTCCTCTGGTGTAAGAGCGGTTCCAGCTGCGAGCAGGGCAGCACCGGAGAGTAGTCGGCGTCGATTGAGCATGGGAAAAGGATAGGGGTGCGGCAGGGGATTCGTCAATTCACGAAAACAGTTCCGCAAAATTTGCTGAGCAAGGCGGGGCTGTTGTGCCATGTTCGGCGGGTATGAATGCCCAAATGTGCCGTGTCCTGAGCACGATCTTTTTTCAAGCCGGAATCTTTTCTGTTCTCCTGTCGATTTTCATCTGGTGGTATCTCGGTAGCGATGATCCGGCGGAACAGGCGCACGCGGAGCGTTTTGGAATCTTCGTCGGCCTGTGGGCGCCGACACTGCTGATTTTGTCGAACCGTTTCGACCGTTTCGCGGATAAGGCACGCGAATTACCGGGAATGAAGCCGGAAGTTCACGAGGAGACTGCGGAGCTAAAGGGAAAGGAAAATAAATAAATCTGTCTCTACGAAGTGCTGTCCGCTGACAGGGCTTTTTTCATTCCCTTCAGCCCCTCCATCATGAGAGACCGGGGGCAACCGAAGTTGAAGCGGACGTGTTGCACACTGCCGAACGGGCCGCCGTCGGTGAGAAAAATGCCACCTTCTTTCGCGAAGAACCGGCAGGGGTTTTCTTTCTCCAAAGCGGAAGCGTCGATCCAGTAGAGGTAGGTCGCTGCGTGCTCGTGAATTTTCAGAGCAGGCAGCTCTTCGCGCACGAAGGTGGCGAGGATGTCGCGATTCTCGCGCAGGTAGGCGATGAGATCCTGTCTCCACGGCTCTCCGTCGCGGTAGGCAGCTTCGGCGGCATACATGGCGAGGGCATTGATCTCGGGGAGCGTGCAGCCGCGGGCGGAATGGAATTCAGAACGCAGTTTGGGATCCCGAATGACGGCGAAAGAATAGCCGAGGCCGGCAATGTTGTAGGTTTTGCTCGGAGCGAATAGTGTCACGATGCGCTTCTGCAGGCTGTCGGGAAGGCGGAGAGCGGAATAGTGGGACTGATCCGGTTCGAGGATGAGGTCGCAGTGGATCTCGTCTGAAACGAGAACCAGGTCGTGCCTTTCACAGAAATCAGCGAGTGTTTCGATTTCCTCCTGAGAGAAAACCCGGCCGAGAGGATTCTGTGGATTGCAGAGAATGAGGAGGCGGGTCTGCGGGGTGACAGCACTTTCCATCGCCTCCCAGTCGAAGCGCCAGGTAGTGTCACGGATGTGGGGGACATCAATGAGATTGGCGCCAGCATCGTGTGAGACCTTGAAAAAGGGATAGTAGACCGGCGAATTGATCATGACATCCTCACCCGGCTTTACCCAGGCGCGACAGGCGAGAGAAAGGGCGGGGACGAGACCAGGGAGATGAACTATGTCTGCGGTTTCGATGCGGGTGTCATGAACCCGGCCGAGATAGTCTTTGATCGTTTCATTGAGACCCTCGTGGGCATGGGCATATCCGTAGATTCCGTGATCAACGCGTTTTCGCAGCGCCTCGACAACGCAGTCGGGCGAGGCAAAATCCATGTCGGCGACCCAGAAGGGTGTGTAGTCGGGATACCGGTCCCATTTGATGGATCCGGTTCCCCGGCGATCCGGGACAGAATCGAAATCGAAGTCGGTTTCGGGCATGGGGGAGTGAAGCACTGAAGATTACCGCCGTCCAGTGCGGGTCGTATCATAGGCCGGTCTCCCAATCCGGGAATTGCACAAAAAAAACCGGATCGGTTTCCCGATCCGGCTTCTTCAAAATTCTGAAAATCAGATTGAGCGATTAGACGTCGCCGGAAATGGTTTTTCCGACGGAGAGAAGGTCTTCGCAGGCTTCGCCGATACGGGCAGCCATTCCTTCTTCACCGGCCTTGAGATAGGCACGGGGATCGTAGGCTTTCTTGTTTCCGATTTCGCCGTCGCACTTGATGACTCCATCGTAGTTCTTCAGCATGTGATCCGCGATCGGGCGGGAGAAAGCATACTGCGTGTCGGTGTCGACGTTCATTTTCACGACACCGTAATCGAGTGTCTCGCGAATTTCTTCGAGGGTCGATCCGGAACCGCCGTGGAAGACGAGGTCGAACTCGGACTCGGCACCGTATTTTCCGGTTACCGCGTCCTGACCCTGCTTGAGGATTTCGGGGCGAAGCTTCACTGCGCCGGGCTTGTAGTGACCGTGCACGTTGCCGAAGGTGGCAGCAAAGGTGAAACGTCCGAGATCATTGAGAGCTTCGTAAACAGCGAGCATGTCCTCGGGAGTGGTGTAGAGGTCTTCGTCAGGAGTGTCCTCGGTTCCGGCAGCACCGTCTTCCTCACCACCGACTACCCCGGCCTCGACTTCGAGAATGATCTCGTTTTCGGCGCACTTCTTGAGGTATTCCTGGGAAATCTTCATGTTTTCTTCCAGGGAAAGCTCGGAGGCGTCGAGCATGTGGTTCTGGAAAAGGTTGTTTTCACCGTTGGCGCGGCGCTTGGCGGTAGCTTCGATGAGCGGGTCGAGAAATTCGGGCGCAACGTGAGGGCGGCAGTGGTCTGTATTGAGCGCTACGAGAACGTCATACTGCTCGGCGAGACGGTGTGTGGCCTCGGCGAGAACGATCGTTCCGTGCACCGCGCTCTTGTGGTTCAGTCCGGAAGCGAACTGACCGGCACCCGTTGAGAACTGGATGATCCCGTCGGACTTGTTGTCAGCGAACGCTTTAAGGGCCGCATTGATGGTCACGATGCTGGAGCAGTTGATCGCAGGGTAGGCATAGCCTCCCTGCTGAGCCGCATCCAACATGGCTTCGAATTGTTTCGGTGTAGCTACTGGCATAGTGCCGGACCTGTAAATGCGAAGTGGACGGTTTTCAAGCGATGAATTCGTTGCGCTTCGCTTCGGGGAAAATGGAAAGCTCAGGTTGTGTCGTTTTACGTTTGTAAAACGACACGGAGACCTCTAGTTTCGATGGTATCCACTTATGTCCGAGTCGATTTTCACCAGGGAAGGCTACATTCGACCGGCGGTTCTCATCGCCGCGTATCGTGGGGGCATGTTTCCTATGGCGATGGACAACCGGGGCGAAATCGGTTGGTTTTCCCCGGACCCGAGAGGAGTGATCCCGCTCGACGAATTTCACGTCCCGAAAAGCCTCGCCCGAACAATTCGAAAAAACCCTTTCGAGATTCGCGTCGACACGGCCTTTCCGGATGTGATGCGCGGTTGCTCGGACCGGAGGACCACCTGGATCAGTCGCGAGATCATTTCAAGCTACGAAAAGCTGTTTGAGCTGGGGTATGCTCATTCCGTCGAGTGCTGGAAAGACGATGAACTGGTTGGTGGCCTGTATGGAATCGCGATTGGAGGAGCATTCTTCGGCGAATCGATGTTCAGCCGGGAAACCGACGCGTCAAAGGTCGCGCTCGTGCACCTGGTGGAACGGCTGAAGGATCGGCGTTTTCAATTGCTCGACACGCAATGGACGACGAGCCACCTCAGCCGGTTCGGCTGCCGGGAGATTCCCCGGTATGAGTATTTGCGGCAACTGAACCAGGCGCTGCTGGTGACAACGAGTTTTTCGTAGAATCGAGCACATTCGATTCTACCCGCCCGCCACCATGCGGATCACTTCAAGTTTGTCCCCGTCGCGCACGGTTCTCTCGTCAAATTCCCTTGTGAGGACCGCTTCCCCGTTCAATTCCACCAGCACCGGTTGGTCGCCGATGGGGAGGGTCTTGATAAATTCCGTGATCGAGAGCTCATCACTGTCGATATTCATCGAGCTTCCATTTACTACCAATTGCATAAATAAACAGGGTGAAATGCTGTAGGTAAGAGGGTTGGTTGTTGCATCCGATAGGGTTATGCCGATGCGGTCACCCCCGGCGACAAAATCGCGGCGTCCCAGTCTTTCCACACGGGATCGAGTCCGATTGTTCGTAGATGTGCAGCGATTTCCTCCGGGCTGCGCTCGTCGGCAATGTCGAACTGTCCGGTCGCGGTGGTTGCGTTGGCTTTCCCGGAGCAGGGCGTTTCGCTGGCCTGATCAAGCTCCACGCGCCTTCCGCGCACGGTGAGGTGGACGTCGTCAGCACCTTCACCGGTGTAGCCACCCGGTTCGGTGTGGCTGCCGGCACTGATGGATGTCACCCCAAGCGGGAAAAGCGCGTTTCTCAACTCCTGCGGCTCACGAGTGCTCAAAACGATGCCGACTTGCGGAAAGCAGATCCGAAAAGCGCACAGCGCCTGGACGAAACCTGCGTCCGACATGGCAAATTCCGGATCGAACTCTCCTGCTGCGGGACGGAGCCGGGGCAGGGAAATGGTAAAGGTGGCTTTCCAGCAGGTTCGATACAGGTATTCGAGGTGAGCGGCCAATCGAAGAACGTCGTAGCGCCAGTCTGCCAGGCCCATGAGAGCACCGACTCCGATTCTCCGGAATCCGCCGTCGTATCCGCGCTCGGGGCAATCAATGCGCCAGTCGAAGTTCTTTTTCGGCCCGGCGGTGTGATACTGGGCGTAGGCCTCGCGGTGGTAGGTTTCCTGGTAGACAACGAGCCCTTCGCATCCCGCTTCGACCATACGGGTGTATTCGGGGGTTTCCATCGGACCGACCTCAATCGCGATCGTGGGAACGGATTCTCTCAGTGCTTCGAGGCATTCTTCGAGATAGCCGTCGGAGACAAATTTGGGGTGTTCGCCGGCGACGAGGAGAATGTTGCGAAACCCCCGGTCGGCGAGGTGACGGGCTTCAGCGACGACCTGTTCGACGGAGAGGGTGGTGCGAAGAATCGGATTATCCCGTGAGAAGCCGCAGTAGCTGCAGTTGTTCACACATTCGTTGGAGAGATAGATCGGTGCGAACAGCCGCATCGTTTTTCCAAAATTGCGGCGCGTCACCTCGACGGACTCCTGTGCAAGGGCCTCGACCTGCTCCGGAGAAGCAGGTGCAATGAGTTTCTCAAATCGGGAGAGGAGTGCGGATTTCTTCCCTTCCTGATCGAGAGCATTGAGGTGATCAACAAACGACATGTGGACGAAACATAGCGTTCACGAGGCCTCCGGCAACGTCTCCTTGCATAGAAAATGAAGTATCGCGTTGTTAGAGAGAAAAAAACCGTTGCCAAAAGCTGCAACCACCGGTAATAACAGCCTCAACAGAACTTAATTTCCCCAAAATATGGCTGACGCATCTATCGAAGAAAAGGTAAAGAACATCATTGTTGAGCAACTTGGTGTGAGTGAAGACCAGGTGAAGCCCGAGGCAAAGTTCGTCGAGGACCTCGGAGCTGATTCTCTGGACACAGTTGAGCTGGTTATGGCATTCGAGGAAGAGTTCGATATCACTGTTCCTGACGAAGATGCAGAGAAGCTCACCAGCGTTGGTGAAGTTCAGAAATACATCGAAGAGAAGTCCGAGTAATTGCGGAACGTATTCGTTGTTATCAATTTTGGAAATGCGCTCCTTCACCGGAGCGCATTTTTTGTGTTCGGGGATCTGTCGAATAAGGAAAAATTCGCAATTTCCCCGCTTTCCGCTAGGTTTCAGCACTTCAATTTCTAATGTCTTCTCTCTCATTTGATGACATTGCCTACGCAATGGAGACCACCGAGGTGGTGCACGAGCCGGATCGCCGGATCGATACCTTCGGCACGACAAATTTCGAATTTCATCTCCTTACCGAACCGATGGATGAGGTGGGTCGAGTCCGCGTTCGCGAAGGTCGGGTCGAGGCGGAGCGCCCCAAGATTCTCCGCCCCGACGGGGACTCGGACCTGATGTTCGAAGGGTTCGGTGAGCAGGCGGAGATGTTTGCCGACTGGTTCCGTCAGTTTGGAAACATGGAAATCGTCCGCTACGGATTCATTTTCGCGAAGCGCGGGTTTACGGAATCGCTGGTCAGCGAGCCAATGGAGGCAGTTCGCGACCGGATCATGGAAGACATCCGCTCCAGCGGCAGTCCCTCACGAGCGCTCATCATCGGGGTGGACGATACCTGGGAAATTTCTCTCCTCAAATTCACGATGGAGATGGTCGCCAGTTCCCGGGAAATCAATGCGTTTGATTTCAAGCGGCGCGGACTGCTCTAAACCCGGAAATTCCAGCAAAATGGCCAGGTTCAAACTTCTGTTAGCCTTCCTTGCGTTTATGATCTGCCTGGGCGGCATCGTAGTTGCCTTTTTCTATTGGAAGAAGTTTGCGGAGCCGGAGCTGTTCGTGAATCGCCAGATAGCCGGGGAAGGGGAAGTCAGGGAAAAGCCCGATCTGGGGAAACGCCATTTTGACAAGGCGATTGATTTGCTGAAAGAGGGCGAGCTGGTCTCGGCGCGGGACCGGCTTCTCTATTTGATGACTTACTTCCCCGAGTCCAAAACACATAACGACGCCCGGCGTATTGTCGGCGAGGTGAATATGGATCTTTTGGTGTCGAGAATCCCTCAGCCAAACAAAACGATTCACACGGTGCGGCGCGGAGAAGCTCTCGTCACGATCGCAAGACGGAACAAGACGACGATCGATTACATCATGCGGTCGAATGCAAAAGCAAACACGCTGATTTATCCCGATGAAGAGCTGACCGTCTATCCGCTCGACTTGCGGGTGGAAGTCAGTCTGGAGGGCGAGCGGGTCACCATTTATGACGGGGATACATTTTTCAAAGAGTATCCGATTCGCGACACGAATCTCCCGCCGGAATTTTCCTCGACAGCTACTACCACGATCAAAGAAAAGGTCGCGTGGCATGAGGGAAAACCGATCAATTTCCAGGATCCGAATTACATGGACTGCACGAAGTGGATCCGCACCGGGAAAATCGGTCTCGTGTTTCGGGAGTATGATCCTGACATCGAAAAGGGATCCCAGACCTGGGGAATCATGCTCGATTCCGCCGATATGGAGGAGCTTTTTACGGTGCTTCGCAACGGATCACGGGTTGATTTGAAGAAATAATCGCGTTTGATTGGGGCGAATTCCGTTTTCACCACAGCATTCTACTACAGGAGAAATCTTATGATCACCGAACCACTCGAATTTGAGAAGCCGATCGTAAACCTCGAACGCCAGCTCGCAGAACTACGCGACCGGGCAGCCGACAGCGACATTGACATGTCCAGCGAGATGAAGCGCATCGAGGACAAGCTCACGAAGACGAAAACGGACATCTACCGGAATCTTTCCTCCTGGCAGCGGGTGCAAATTGCCCGCCACCAGCAGCGTCCGTTCATGCTCGACTATGTGGAGCATTCCTTTGACGACTTTCTCGAACTTCACGGTGATCGGCACGTCGGGGACGACGAAGCGATGCCGGGCGGCTTTGCCTATCTGGAAGGGCGCAAGGTCATGGTGATCGGTCATCAGAAGGGCCGTGATACCAAAGAGAATCTGCGCCGCAACTTCGGCAGCGCGCATCCCGAGGGGTATCGCAAGGCACTCCGCCTGATGCGCATGGCGGAAAAATTCAATATCCCCATCGTTACCCTGATCGACACTCCGGGAGCTTATCCGGGTATCGAAGCAGAAGAGCGCAACATCGCCGAGGCGATTGCCTACAATTTGCGTGAAATGATGATGATCAAAGTGCCGATCGTCGCCGTCGTTATTGGTGAGGGTGGATCGGGAGGAGCTCTCGGAATCGGTGTTGCGGATCGCGTCTTGATGATGGAAAACTCCTACTATTCCGTAATCAGCCCGGAAGGTTGTGCTGCGATTCTCTGGAAAGACCGCAAGTATGCCACGGAAGCGGCGCAGGCCCTGAAACTCAGTGCCAGTGATCTGCTTGATATCGGGATCATCGACGAGCTGATCCCTGAACCGATGGGAGGTGCGCATCATGATCATGTCGGTGCGGCAAACAATCTCAAGAGCACGGTGAACAAGCACCTTCTCGAGCTGGAGGGAGTTCCCGAGCCGGATCTGATCGACCAGCGCTACGAGAAATTCCGCAAATTCGGCGAGTTTAAGGAGAAACGTTAGAGTCTGCTGCCCGGCATCCTTGCGACCGGAATGCACAATGAGAAAGGGGCGGTATCCCTCGTCGCGTCAAAGGCGTAAAATCCCCGTAGTTTCCAAACTATCGACTTGAAACTTTGCGATCCTGAATCATTTTCGAACACATGAATTCCCTTACCCTCGGCTTCATCTACGTTTGCGGTCTCAGCTGGCTTCTTTGCGAAGTATGCGTCAGCGCAAGTAACGGCAACTGGACGCCGCTCTGGCTTTTTCTGATCTTCTTCACCTTGATGTTCATCATCATGGGATGCTGGCCAATGTCCCACAAAGCGATCAACGTGGCAGGGCCGATTTTTACTGCCATTATGGGTGTTTGGATTCTGATGTATGGTTTCGGAAGTTTCGGAGCAACCGTTCTCGGCGGAATGATCCGCGTGCTCGGTGGAGCTGCTCTTCTCGTATTCGGCTTCATCGGCTACACGGTTGGTAGCACCGAGAAAACGCATTAGGCGTGGAAACCTTCGTCGTAGAAGGTCGTCTGGCGGTCGAGGCTTTGCTCGATTCGCCGTTTGAAATTGTCGAAGTCTGTCTGGAGCAAGGGCGCCATTCTGAACTGCTTGCCCGCTTTGATCAGGATCAGGTCCCGTATCGGGTTCTCAAAAAAGACGAACTGTCGCAAGATCGGGGCTACCAGTTTCGTCGGGGAGTCTTCGCCATTGCTGCCAGGTCGCAGCCGGAACTTCTTCACCCGGACGCAAGCAGGGTCGCGATTCCGGTGGATCTCGCCGATCCCGGGAATCTCGGGACAATCATTCGTTCTGCGGCGGCATTCGGGGCTGACGGTGTTGTGGTCGAGCAGGGGAAAGGAGCCGATCCTTTCAACGCGAAATGCATTCGGGCATCGGCGACGGCGGTGTTTCGAATGCCAGTGTATGAGGTCGATTCTTTAGTCACGGAAATCGAGAGCTTGAAAGAGCGGGGATTTGTCGTGTTCGGGACTTCCCTTTCAGACTCAGCGGTATCAATCCGTGAGGTAGAACCGGCGAAACGCTCAGTTGTTCTCCTCGGCAGCGAGGAGAGCGGGCTGCCTCCGGAAATCGAGGCCTGTTGCGACGAACTGGTTCGGGTTCCGATGATAGACGGAATGGACTCTCTGAATGTCGGGGCAAGCGCTGCGATTGCATTCTGGGAGTTGTGGGGGTGAGCATTCCCGGATTCGAATCATCGACAAGACGGGGCTTGCTGTTTTCCCTCCTTTCCTCTGTAATTCCGGCATGAAAGGTTTGCTTTCCGGCGCACTCTTGTTTCTTCTTGGCTGCATCGTCGGAGTGGGAGCGGCATGGCTCGTGCCCGGGACTGTTTTGCGACCCGGTGGAGAAACGCGAGGTGAGGAAGCAGAAAATGTCACTACGCTGGCTGCTCCTCGAACAAATGCCGGACCGGAACCGCTCGACGATCTCGATGGCGAGTTGGAGAAAGTCGTAGAGGTCCTCTCTGACGTGGAAACCGGTCAAAGAGAACGTCTCGACTCGCAGGATCGGGTTGTGGCTCTTGCCGAACGGGACGGATACGAAACAACGGTTCTTTTCATCATTGAGAAGAAGTATGACAGGGGGCAGGAGAATTCGCTGCTGAGCGCTGTTTTTACCCGTTGGGCTGAGAAAGACGGTGCTGCTGCGGCAGACTTTGCGGCGACGCTTTCAAGGCACCAAAAAAACAACATGGTTTCCACGGTCCTCACAAAATGGGCGGGCAAATCCCCCGGGAAAGCGGTGGCCTGGCTTTCCGAACGCGAAAGGAGTGAGTTCCATTCCTATCTCCCGAACCAGGTATTTCAGGTCATTGCCCGGAAATCGGCTGATGAAGCAATGCGGCTCCGTGAGCAATTCCCCGATGTTTTTCAGACAAGCCAGTATTCTTCTTATGACTCGATTCTTGCGACATCAATAGCTGCCAAAGAT
>JAKSBG010000531.1 GCA_022361255.1 Verrucomicrobiales bacterium | reverse complement strand
CTGCAGGATGCCGCGAGCGATGCTGTCCGCGACGACCTGGCGATACTGGGCTTCCAGCATGGCGCTGCGCTCCGTTTTGTTGCTGATAAAACCGCCTTCCACGAGGATCGACGGGTGTTTGGTTTTCCGGAGAACAGAAAAGTTTCCTGTCTTCACGCCGCGATCAGTTGCGCCGACGTTTTTAATGAGTTCCTTCTGCACCAACTGAGCGAATTTTTCGGAATTGGAACTGCGGTAAAAAGTTTCGATACCCATTGCTGCAGTGCGGTAGGCAGAGTTGAAATGGACGCTTACGAAGATCGCGTTGCGGTAGCGATTCGCTTTGGAAGAGCGCTCTGAAAGCGCGATAAATTCATCCCGGCTCCGTGTCATGACCGTTTTGAACCCCGCCTGTTGCAGCGCCCGCTCGAGTCGGCGTGAGACATCAAGATTGATGTGCTTCTCGTAGACGTAGGAGTCAGCGGCCCCCAGATCGCGACCGCCGTGACCGGGATCGATGATGACTGTCTTAAAAGCGAATGCAGAGGACGCCCCACATACGGTGAGGAGAGCTACGATTGCGAGAGAGAGAAATGTGCGGTTGGGGTTCATCCGGATTCTACAATACGATGCCAAAAGAAGATTTCAAATAATTTCTAAAATTATTATAATTTTCAGGATTTATGAAATGTTTTCAGATGCGAAAAGCTGCGGTTAGACGGAAGAATCACAAAAAGATGCGGGCAAAGCGGCATTTGTTCCACTTTCAAACGAAACATGTGGAAATTCCTTAGCCTGAATCATTCCGGATGAAGTGAAGAGCCTCTCCGTGGCATCCCTTGTCACCGGTTCACCTTGACCGGAATGGGTTCGCGCTTAGATTCCGCAACGCAGTCCGGAGTGATTTGCCGCGCTGCATCCAATTCAGCTCGATATGCTATGTCCACGAAACTGTTTCTACCTGCCCTCGCGGTTGGCCTCATCACACTCTTTACCTTTTCTCCCATGAGCAACGCCGAAGACAAAAAGCCGGAGACTCTCGCAGAGAGAGTCAGTTATTCCTATGGATTAATGGTCGCGAGACAACTTTCCGAAAAAGGGGTCGAAATCGATTTCGAGCAGTTTGCTGCCGGGTTCAAGGGTGTTCTCGAAGGGGGCGAGCCCGTTTTGAGCGAAGACGAAGTCTCTGCTGCCTTCGAAGAGAATCGCGAGGTTCTGGAGAAGAAGGCGATGGAGGCTGTGACCAAAGCGCTGGAGGAAAACGGAAAGAAAGAAGGTGTCACGACCACCGACAGCGGACTGCAGTATGAGGTTCTCAAGGAGGGGGACGGCGCCAAGCCCGGCCCGACCGACAAGGTGAAAGTGCACTATCACGGAACGCTGGTCGACGGGACTGTTTTCGACAGCAGTGTCGAGCGCGGCGAGCCGATCTCGTTTCCTCTCAATGGAGTTATTAAGGGCTGGACCGAGGGACTGCAGCTCATGGAAGTGGGTGCGAAGTATCGCTTTCTCATCCCTGCCGACCTGGCATATGGCGAACGTGGTTCCCCACCGGTGATTGGGCCGAATCAGCCGCTGTTCTTTGAAGTCGAGCTTCTCGGCATCGGGGAATAGAAGGTCTGATTTCCGACCAGACCCTGTTGGGTGACTGATCAGACCCTGTTGGGTCATGCAGCGAACCCTCTTGGATGAAAAATTCCCCCCCGGGCCGATGTGGACGTTGCAGAAAATTGTCTCAGGCGGCCAGACGGGTGTAGATCGCGCGGCTCTCGACTGGGCACTCGAGAATGGCTTCGCGTGCGGGGGGTGGTGTCCTGCCGGCCGACTGGCCGAAGACGGCCCCATCGACGCGCGGTATCCCCTCGAGGAAACGCCCGGCGAAGGATACTCACAGCGAACGGCATGGAACGTGCGTGACAGTGATGGCACCTTGATTTTTTCGCTGAATCGACGACTGACAGGAGGAACACAACTGACGGAACAACTGGCAGGAAAGTGGAAGCGTCCGTGCCTCGTGCTTTCCCGGGAAGCATTTCCTGCGAAAGACGGGACGGGTGGCGTTGAAGCACTCCTCGATTTTGTCGATACCAACCGAATTGAAACATTGAATGTCGCCGGCCCGCGTCTTTCGACAGAAGCCGGAGCAGCTGATTTTGCCACAAAAATGCTCACGGCTGCCTTCGTGAAAAAGTAAACCCGACCAAACGAGACATGGAAACACAAACCACTGAATCAATCGCACCTGCGACGGATGAGAAGGAACTTCTGAAACAGGAAATTCTTTCCAATCTCATCCGGAATCAGGCTCACTATCCCGAGTCCGCCACCTCAGGTGACTGGTGGCGTGCCATTTGTCTCACGGTCCGCTCGCGGATGCTTGAACAGGCCTGCGCTGTCGGGAAAGCTCATGCGGAACAGAATGTGCGACGGGTTTATTATCTTTCTCTGGAATACCTGATGGGGCGTTTGCTGGAGAATAATCTCGTGAATCTGGGCCTTCTCGAAAGCTGTCGCGAGGCGATTACCGAGCTGGGACAGGATTTCGACGAGCTGGTCGAGTCGGGGCCTGATCTGGGTCTCGGGAACGGAGGTCTCGGACGTCTTGCGGCGTGCTGTCTGGACGCTCTTGCGACCCTGGCTCTTCCTGCG
>JAKSBG010000252.1 GCA_022361255.1 Verrucomicrobiales bacterium | reverse complement strand
CGGCTGCTCGTTGAGAAGTTGCAGGTCGCTCTCGTGATTCCGAATCAAGAACAGCCAGCGAGCGTTCAAGAAATCCGTGCAGAAGTTGATGAGCTGAGCCGCGCGATCGAAATCTTAAAAAGCAAAATGATTCCACCGCTCACGATCCGGGCTCTTTGGGACCGGGGTGAGCCTTCTCCGACCTACACTCATCGCCGTGGAAACCCAACCAGCCCGGGCAGGTTGGTTGGGCCGGGTGTTCCAGCGGTGCTGACCGATGGGCGCACGCCTTTTAAGGTGATTCCCCCGTTTCCTGACGGAACTCCCAAAACAGGACGCCGGCTTGCTTTCGCTACATGGCTGACGGAGCCGGAGCACCCGTTGACGGCGCGCGTGATGGTGAACCGGATCTGGTATCACCATTTCGGTCGTGGACTCGTCGGGACACTGGAGAATTTTGGATTGCAGAGTGAGCCGCCTTCTCATCCGGAGCTGCTCGACTGGCTCGCGTTGGAGTTCATGAAAAACGGGTGGAGTGTGAAAGAGATGCACCGGGTGATGATGAACTCGCGTACCTGGAAGCAGTCCAGCCGGGTGCTTGACGATCATTTAGAAAAAGATCCCGATAATCTGATGTATTCCCGGATGCCGCTTCGCCGGCTTGACGCCGAGGCATTGCGGGACTCATTGCTTTTTGTATCCGGAAAGCTGGACCCTGCAGCAGGAGGTCCGCCTGACGGAGTATCCGTTGATCGCGAAGGGGCGGTGATGGCAAAAGTAACCGCGAATGGAAAATGGCGCCGGAGTGTTTATATGCAGTATCGGCGAACAGAAATTCCGACAATGATGGCGGCGTTCGACTACCCCGAAATGGGCCCGAACTGTGTAAGTCGCAGTACCTCGACCGTTTCACCGCAGAGCCTTCTTCTCATGAACAACAAGCGGGTTCGCCATTTGGCCGGAGCCTTTGCAGAGCGTATCGAATCAAAAACTCCTTCTGGACAGGTGAATGAAGTCTACCGCCTCGCCCTGAGCCGTGAACCCACGCCCCGGGAAAAGAAACTTGGCGTGGAAACGCTAACAAAACTCAAATCAAATTGGAGCGGAGACGGGGGCAAGGCCCTGGCCGCCTATTGCCACGCGCTACTGAATTCAGCCGCGTTTTTGTATGTCGACTGAATCTGAAGTTTGTATGATGAAACGCCGTGATTTCTTTGCCAGGACCTCCGATGGAATTCTCGGGGCGGCGCTTGCCCATTTATTTGCCGATGACTTGCTCGCGTCCGGCGGATCGCACGAGCCGGGGCCGCCCTACAACCTGGAGTCCAAAAACGGGCATCATCCCGCAAAAGCCAGATCGGTAATCCAGTTGTTCATGAACGGTGGGCCGAGCCAGATGGACCTGTTTGATCCCAAGCCTTTGCTCCGGAAATATGATGGGCAGCCGTTTCCGGGCGATATCGAAGAAATCGGGAACAGCAATCCAACCGATATCGGTGTGGTGATGGGAGGGCAGTATGAATTCAAGCGCCACGGCCAATCGGGAATGTGGATGGCAGACCCTTTGCCTCACCTCTCGGAAATGGCCGACGAGATCTGTCTCGTGAATTCAATGTGGACGGATCATCCGAATCACGACAACGCTCTCTACAAGATTCACAGTGGAAGGCTCTTCATGGGCTACCCGACCCTTGGATCCTGGACCGTTTACGGACTGGGATCGGAGAACCGGAACCTTCCCGCCTACGTCGTGCTGAACGATCCTCTGGGGCTTCCGAAGAACGGAACACGCAATTGGACCTCAGGGTTTCTCCCGCCCACCTTTCAAGGCACTCCTTTTCGTCCAACCGGATCACCGATTCTCAATTTAAAGCCGCAATTTGATGAGCCGGACGAAGTCACGGAGTCGGCGCGGGGGTTGTTGCGCCAGCTCGATGAAGTTCACCGGGAAGACCGTCCCCATCAACCTGCGCTTGATGCTCGAATCGAGAGTTACCGTCTCGCTGCGCGAATGCAGTTGTCAGCGGGTGAAGCGCTGGACCTGAACCGGGAATCGAAATATACGAAAGAGCTATACGGTGTCGGGCAGAAGGAAACGGATTCATACGGCCGACGCTGCCTTCTTGCCCGCCGACTGGTAGAGCGCGGCGTACGGTTCGTGCAAATTTTTCTGG